>CAYUVX010000119.1:0-2533 GCA_964448325.1 uncultured Candidatus Saccharibacteria bacterium | reverse complement strand
AACTCGGGTATACGTTTTATGTCCGTTACCGTTACCGATAAATCGGAATGGTTCGGATTAACAATAGTTTGCTTTTGCATAACTTTTATTTATTAAACCCTTAATAAATAGAAAGCCCACTTCGTTAGAAGACTCAGAAGACCAATAAACTTGATCTTTTAGGCTTTCCTACGAAGTGGGCGTGGCAAGAAATGCGAGGCACCACCTGTATTATTCAATTGTTATCACAATTATATACCTTATTATTTAGAATGCCAAGTACCTCCACGACGTTTGGATATATTACGTTTCTTTTTCTCCTCCCTAGCAAATTTCTCAGACATATCATCACCAGCAATAATTGGTAAGCCATCCTCTGGCATCATTAATATGATATCACCTTTTTCTATACTTTCAGCCAAATCCTCGGGCCAGATTATGTTCATTCCTGGTTTTGATTTAGGATCTTGATTATTAAATGAACTATTGATTTTTGATATTTCAGTATAATTTGTCTCAGTGTATAATCGTCCTTTTTGAGCAACCTTACCGAAATTAACAGTGGTTCTAAAATCTCTTATATGTAGGGTTATATCAGTTAAAAATAATATTTTTTTATTCATATTAATAAATATATACCTGATATAACAAAACGCAAGTGGTTACAATAGAAGATAGTGGTTGTCAACAGTTTTTACACAACATATCCTTGTTTCTAGCCATTTTCTAGTTGATAAATAGTCCAAAATATGCTATGTTGTAAGTAATCGAAGGCAAAACCCAATATTGAGAGTTAATTGGATCTAAAATCTATTTTCCCCCAACTAAGAGCAAGCTGGAGATAAGAACTTCCAAGTCAGGGAATTTATTAAAAGGAACGCCAACGGTTCTAAATTATTAATTAACAGTTGAATAATAAAATTAAAATTATGACAGATCCAAGAGCATTTATAAGTTTTGATTTTGATCATAATGATCAATCAAAAATTAGGTTTGTAGGACAGAGTAAAAACTCAAGAGTTCCTTTTACTATTAGTGAATGGTCAGCAAAAAGTTCTATGCCACAAAGTCAGTGGGAAGAAATTGTTAAAAATAAAATCAATAAAACAAATATGGTTATTGTTTTAGTTGGAAGACATATGGCTTCTGCTACTGGTGTTGTAAAAGAAATTCAAATGGCAAGAGAATTAAATGTACCTTGTTTTGGGGTATATGTTGATAGTGCAAATACTTCTAGTAATCTTCCAGCTGGTTTGGTACGAGGCAGGACAATAAAATGGACGTGGCTCGGAGTTGCTAATGCTATGAACCAGATGATGAAAGAAGGTAAAAAACAAAAAATAAACTATGAATAACGAAGAAAAATTATTTAATTCTATTGAGAGTAAATATGGAGACAAATATACAGAACATTTATTAGATCAATATAAAATATATCTGGGTTCAGCAGAGAAAATAAGTGACCGAAGACAAAAAACTAATGAGTTTTTTCTTGGATTAAATACCGCGCTTGTAGCTCTTTTAGGTTTTATTTCTACAAGAACATCAGATTTAGACATAAACCTCTTAATTATTGTATCTTCATTAGCGGGGATGGTTGTATGTTATCTGTGGTATAGAATAATTTATTCTTATAAGGGTCTAAACGGTGCAAAATTTGATGTTGTTCATTTGATTGAAAAGAGATTACCCTTAGCTTTATATGATACGGAATGGGAAATACTTGGAAGGGGTGAGAATAGGGATAAATACTGGCCATTTAGTCATATTGAATTATTTGTTCCGTGGGTATTTGTGGTTATTTATATTATACTTTTTTTATCTATTCTGCCCTGGGGATTTATTCAAACTCTGACCTGTTCATAGTTGGTTTCTATGAAGTTTATTTTGGCCATTAAAATCCTTAGAAAAGTTTTAAAAGAAAAACAGCCCCAAACATTTAGTAGTACGTGGATTTATAAAGAAGCTCGGTCAGCCTATAACTATTTTAGGCTAAATATTAGAACTGAAAACGGTGATATTGATTGGGATAGGGTTACCAGCAAACTGGATCGTAAATTTCAAAAACATTGGGTTAGATATCGGCGTAAATCTGTTAAGGAGTATGAGAATCAGATTGAGGTGGATTTAATCCTTTCAAGATATAAAAATAAACTCTATACCCTGATGGTCTCTACTAATATTAGGGACGAACGTAACAGGGAAAGAATCATTATCTCTTTAGTCCGTATTAGTCAAAAAGGCAATATCTTAGCTCAAAGAGAGTTAGTTTTCCGGCTTACGTTTATGGTTGAGGAATGGATTGAAAAAAGATGGCAAATTCGTAAATGGAAAGGCTATACCGACGATGTAGAGGATAAAATAAAGGGTTGTATTAGGTGCTATAAATACACTGGTACATTTATTGGATATTTGTTTAAGACATTAGAATATTCTGGTCGAGGTGTTAGGCCAATGTTTAAGTATTCTTTAGATGATACCGTTTTTGACGGAGAAGAAAGTAAAATCAATTATGTAATACACGATCAGCAGAGTCTGTAGGACAACAGGAATT
>CAYUVX010000118.1:0-2535 GCA_964448325.1 uncultured Candidatus Saccharibacteria bacterium | reverse complement strand
GGATTATTTGAAAAAAGTTCTGTTGCGTCACTTTCTGATATCTCAGCCTGTTCAAATTTGTCACCTTTCTTAATAAGTTCCCGCATTTTCTGTTCAATTTTTCCTAAATCCTTATCACTAATTTGAATGTCAGCAAAATCAAAATCATAATAAAAACCGTTATCAATCGCTGGGCCGATAGCTAATTTTGCATCCGGGTAAAATGATAATACAGATGTAGCTAAAATGTGCGAAAGTGAATGCCTTATTTTTTCTAAATTTTCTTTTTCCATGTTTTTTAGGAAGTAAGAAACATTTGAATTTTTTTAGTCTGGTTGGGTCCGGACAAAAAATTTAAATAGTTTTTACTTCCGAAATTAAATTATTAAAATAAAATCGCCCTGACAAAAAATGAAATTATTCATTTTTGTCAGGGCGAGTCAATTTCGCGGTTCCACCTGGCTTGGTTCTTATTTGAAATTTTATAGATTAGCCTTTTGGTCACACTTATTAAGTGGATGGCAGTTGGTAGCTACCACAATCTCTATATTTATATGATAGTCTATCTGAATTTTATGTCAAGCAAGCTATACTAGCTCCTTTACTTTATCTACAATCAAACTAATCTCCCCATTACGTAATGATATTTTGCCTTTAACTGCTACGCATTTATCTTTAACTAATAAATCTTTGAATTCGCTCATTGTGCGTGGGAAGACAACAGTTTCTAAAGTATCAGCATAATCAGAGACTTTTACAAAAGCCATATTGTCACCCTTCTTGGTTACTATCGCTCGCACTTCTTCAATAATACCAGCTAGTGTTATTTCTTTTCCTTCCTTGGGATCGTTTTTGGCATTGGCAATACTATAATTTTTCTCTTCAATTATTTTTTTAAATTTATCCAGTGGGTGTCCAGACAAATACAAACCTAAAAGTTCTCTTTCCCAATTTAATCTTTCAGTGGCGGTAGCTGGCGGGGCATCTAATAATGTAAAATTGTTTACATTTTCCAAACCCTCAACATAGGCACCAAAAAGGGAGTCTTGATCCTCAGATACTTTACTAGCTTCTTTGGAATAGGTTAGCATGTTTTCTACATTCGCCAGCATTATTCCTCGCTCACCAAATCCGTCCATCGCTCCGGCTTTTATCAAAGCCTCAAGGGATTTTTTATTTAAATTTCTATCCTTAATTCGGTCTAAAAAGTTTGATAGGGATCTAAACTTTCCATTCTTTTTTCGCTCTTCAATAATAGTATTAGCAATTCCTTCACCAAAGTTCTTAATAGTTGTCAGACCAAAGCGAATAGTATCTCGGTCAACCAAGGTCAGACCTTTTTGAGGATTTAAGGTCTCACCTTTGTTAGCTTTAATTACAGTAAAGCCCTGAAAACTTTCATTAATATTTGGCGGTAAAACAGGGATTTCCATCCTTTTACAATCATTGATAAATTCGGCGATTTTTTCTACATCACCAGAATCGGCTGTCAAAACCGCGGACATATAAGTAGCAGGGAAGTTTGCTTTCATATAAGCTGTTTGATACGCTACCCGGCCATAGCTCGCGGCATGGGCTTTATTAAAACCATAAGCAGCAAATGGTTCAATCAAAGCCCAAAGTTCATCCGCCTTCTCCTTGGTCATACCATTTTTTATCAACCCTTCTTTTAATTTGCTTTTTTGGGCTTCCATTTCGGCGGGGATTTTTTTACCCATCGCTTTTCTTAATTTATCCGCTTCCAGCCAAGAATATCCTCCAAGTTTGATAGCAATAAGCATAACGTCATCCTGATATGTAATAACTCCAAAGGATTGGGACAAAATATCTTTCATTCGCGGATCCAGGAAACGTATAGTGCGGGAATTATGTTTTCTTTTAATATATTCAGGAATAGACTCAAGGGGCCCGGGGCGGTACAGAGCTACCATAGCATTGATATCGTGAATAGTTGTGGGTTTTAATTCTTTTAAGTATTTTGTCATTCCGCTTCCATTGAGTTGGAAAAGTCCGGTCGTTTCACCTTTGGTTAAAAGTTCAAAAGTTTTGGCATCATCAAGAGGAATATTTTCTATATCCACATCTACACCGTCTATTTTTTTTGCTAAGGAAACAGCATTGGAAAGGATGGCCAGGTTTTTTATTCCTAGAAAGTCAAATTTTAGCAGACCAGCATCCTCCACGGCGTGCATATCGTATTGGGTAATAATTTTTTCTTCGCCTTTGGTATCAAACTGAAGGGGAGTAAAATCTGTCAAAGCACTAGGGGCCATAACCACTCCGGCAGCGTGCACGGAAATATGTCGAGCGCAACCTTCTACTTTTTTAGCCATGTCAATAATTACTTTTACATCTTCTTCTTTATCGTACATTTCTTTTAGTTCAATCACGTCTGTAAGGGCGCGATCAATCGTCATTGGAAAACCCTGGGCGCCGATCGGAATAAGTTTAGAAATACGATCACCCAAACTATAGGGGTAGCCCATAGCTCGGGCCACATCTTTTACTGCTCCACGAGCCATCATTGTTCCAAAAGTACCTATCTGAGCTACCTTA
>CAYUVX010000117.1:0-2577 GCA_964448325.1 uncultured Candidatus Saccharibacteria bacterium | reverse complement strand
AATTTAGCACCAGTATAGGAATGATCGCCATCTATCCAAAGAAATTCAATTGGTTGATCCCAATTAATCACAGCATTGGCTGAGGTTTTTACAATTGGTGTTACAAGTTGAGTCACTTGTGCCTCCTTCATATTGTTATTAAAAATTTCAAAACTTGATTTACCACCTAAACAAAGTGTGTGTTCTATACTATTTATATGAGGATCCACAGCAATTACCTTAGTTCTATTTCCCGCTTCCCCACCCCTCGCAAGATATATAGTAGATTTACCTTGCCAGGAGCCTATTTCAAGAATAACAGCGCGACCAGAACAATCCTTGGAGGTATTATATAAAAAACATGACTCTCTTGGTGTCAACCAACCATTAAAACTGTCCGCAATTTTTTTTACCTCATTGTATGTAAGCATTTTTTTATTTATTAATTACTAAAATTTTTTACCTTAAAATCCTGACTATAAATAAACTTGGTACTTATTTAAATTAAGTATCCAATCTCCATGATTTAATTACTGCTTCCAAACCCTCATCTAAACCGACCCTTGGTTTCCACTGGAGTTCAGAAAAAATCTTCTTATTATTTAGTGCAAAATATAGGTGCTCGCCTGGTCTATCTTGATGATAGTTTGGTTGTGGTGTTTTACCTAAAATATCCGCAATTTTAGAATATAGTTCGTTTAATGTTGTTTGTTTTGCTGTGCCAACATTAAATATTGGATTAACATACTCATTAGGTACTTTTAATGCGAGTAAATTTGCCTGCACGACATCACTTATATATACATAATCACGTGTTTTATTTCCATCTCCCCATATATCCGCCTGACTACCACTAGAAAGTTTTCTAATATAATCAGCCATGGCTCCAACCACCTGTCTTGGACCGTAGACTGTCGCGTACCTTAAAACAACATATGGGAGGTTAAATGTTTTATGATAAAATTCCAAATATTGCTCAATAGCTCTTTTTGAGACTACATATGGGCTAACTGGATCAACTGGTTCATCTTCAGAAACTGGTAAATTTAAATTATTACCATACAATAAACCAGATGATGCCAATATAACCTTTTCAACATTTAAGGTTTTAGCTTTTTGTAAAATTTGTAAAGTGCCTTTAAATAAATCTAGGTCTAAAAGAGGGTTATTAATAGAATTAGGCACCATAACATAAAAAGCTAGGTGATAAATAATATTGGGTTTTTCCTTTTCCAAAATATCCCCAATGTTTTGATCTGCAACATTTAATTCGTAGAATTTAGCTTTGGGATTAATATTTTCTCTTCGACCAGTGCTTAAATCATCCACAACAATAACCTTTGCACCCTGTTCAATTAAGGCATCTACGGTATGTGAACCAATAAAACCAGCCCCACCAGTTACTAGTATTTTCTTTCCTTTTAAATTCATTTTTTTATTATATATTTTATAGGAAAATACAACACACTAAATACAAATAAATATACCATAACCCCCAATCCAACTAAACCAAAAATACCCAAATTCCTACTTGTTAAGTTTAACACAAAAAACATAAAAACTGAAGAAAATAAGGCGACACAGAAAATATAAATAGTTTTATTGTTTAGAACCTCAATTTTTACTTCTTTAACAGTTAAATAAACTAGACTCAAAAGTATAAATAACTGAGTTAGTAGTGTACTTACGGCAGCTCCATATAAACTGTACTTTGGAATCATCAGAATATTTAACCAAATGTTAATAAATACAGCAATAAAAAAGACATAAAAAACTTTCTTTTGAAAATTAAAAACTATCAAAATTTGTTTAAATGGATGATATAAATATATTAATAATACTGTACCAATAAGAATCTGAAAGGCTAAAACAGCTGGATTAAACTCTATTGGATAAAGAAATAAAATTAGGGCCTCTGCCACACTATACCCACCAAAAAAAATGGGTAATCCAAAAAAAATAAAAACTTGAAGCTCGGTGGACCAAAGTTGTTCCAATTTTTCTCTTGGCCCATTAAACACACGGGATAAAGCTGGAAAAAAACTCTGAGAAATAAAGGACAAAGGTAAAATGGAAAACAATATAATACGGTAGGCTGCATTATACCACCCGTTCTGCTGTAACTGACCAAAAAACCCCAGCATAATAGAATCAACATTGTTATATATGGCAAGAGAAACAACACCGACCAAAGCGAGTGGGTATGAAATGCGAAGATATTTTTTCCATACTTCCCAATTAAAATTAAAATATAGTGGTGAAATATTCTTTTTAAAATAAATAAAAGTCGGTAAAAAAGCAATACCTGCTCCTAAAAAATATGCCCAAGCAAGACTTGACACTATAGGAAGAGTATACAAAAAGAAAAAACCAAAACCAGCAATAGCCAAGTTTTGCAATAGGTTTGGAAAAAATTCCATCTGCATTTTTTGGCGAGCCCGAAATATTGAATAAAAAAAGGTTTGAAGATTTGCTAAAAACATATAACTACCCATTAACAATATAGCTGTCTGCAATCCTTCTGATCTAGCCCCGGCAAAGAATGAAGCTATAACAAGTACACCACCGGCTAATAAAGAAACAACCACCTGAAGAGAA
>CAYUVX010000116.1:0-2657 GCA_964448325.1 uncultured Candidatus Saccharibacteria bacterium | reverse complement strand
CCAGAAACAGGAGAGACGGTGATAAAGGGAATGGGTGAATTGCATCTGGAAATTTTGGTAGATAGAATGAAAAGAGAATTCAATGTAGAAGCCAATGTCGGTAAACCACAAGTTGCCTATAAGGAAACTATTACTGGTCCGGCTGAGGCAGAGCACAAATATATCAAGCAGTCTGGAGGTAAGGGTCAGTATGGTCATGTGAAAATTAATATCAAGCCTTTAGAGCCATTAGTAGAAGGAGCTAAAATTTCTAAGAATGTTCACCGGGTGGATGGTTTTGAATTTATTGATTCTATTAAAGGAGGAGTGATCCCAATGGAATTTATCCCAGCGGTAGAAAAGGGTATTGTGGAAGGAATGGAAAGAGGGGTAGTGGCTGGTTATAAAATGACAGATATTTCCTGTGAACTGACTTATGGTTCCTATCATGATGTGGACTCTTCAGAAATTGCTTATAAAATTGCGGCTTCGCAAGCCTTTAAGGAGGCTGCCCAGAAGGCTAGACCGGTTATTTTGGAACCAATTATGAAAGTGGAAGTGGTGGTACCAGAGAAATTTATGGGAGACGTGGCCGGACATTTGAATTCTAAACGAGGAGTGATTGAGGAAATGGGTGAGCGTGGAATGAATAAAGTGATTGATGCTAAGGTGCCATTGTCAGAGATGTTTGGTTATATTACTACTTTGCGTTCAATGACAGAGGGCCGAGCATCCGTGAATATGGAGTTTGATCACTATGCTATTGTTCCTCCAAATGTGGCTAAAGAAATAGCCGAAGCCCGTGGCGCTACTAAATAAAGACTGTTTTTTAGTTATCCACAGGTGTCCTTTACACTTGTCCTTTAGAATTGTCATCATATTTAATGAAGTCGGACTCACTTACTATTTTGTTTAATAATTTTAATATAAATATGAAAGAATATTTCTCTCAAGGTTTACTCGCTACTTTTATTATAGCGATGGTCTTTTCTTTTAGTGCCTTTGTTAATATTCAGACAGCTGATGCTCAGACTACTATGAATATGTGTCAGACAGTAGAAGCGCTTATCAGTGCTGGAGTAATTGCTCCTAGCAAGGCAGACTCAGCTCGAAGAGCCGCTGGATGTCCCCTTCCTGTTAATCCTAACTGTCCAAACAAAATTGTAGAATTACTTATTAATTTAGGCTTTATCTCCCCAAGTAATGCTAATGCCGCTCGTGCGGCCTTTGGTTGTCCTGCAATACAGATTGTCCCACCGTCTAGTGTTGATCTGATTCCTTCAGATACTTTTGTTAGTTATAATCTGGTTCAGGGTTCAGTTAATCCCGCACCTTATAATTTACATCTAACAAATGCATCTTCAGCGACAATAAATTTTAAAATAAGTGTTCCTAATCAACCGTCATGGCTTAATACTGGATATAATACTCAATTGATGTCGCTAAATTCCGGAGGTGTTATGGGGGTAGGGGTATCGGTTGATGTGACCAAAGTTAGCGGTCCGGGGACATATACAACAGAGCTTATCTTCGCTGGTGATTTTTCCAATTCACCAATAACCATTCCAATAACATTAAATGTTTTATCTACTTTTAGCCAACCATCCGTTACCGCCACAATTCTTACCAGTTCTGAAATAACTGCTGTAAAACCATATATTATAGGTACAGCAAGCGGTGTAAATAATGTCGGCATTGTTCTTACTGGTGAATATGGGGATAAAGTTTATGGTAGTGGATTAATTCCAGTCGTAAATGGGAAATGGTCAGTTACAGTATCACCAGCCCTTACTCTTGGAGAGTATGTAATTTATGTTTATGACGAAAGTAGCAATAAATTAACGAGTAAGTCTCTGAAGATTATTGCTCCGATTGTTGAACCAACAAGTATAAGTTTGAAATCCACTCCGGTGGGAACAAATCAATATGATTATTTAATTAGCTCTGATAGTCAATTTGAAAAAGTGGTATTGAGAGCAGATTGTAATTCCTCAGAAATCCAGATAAATTCCAAAGGGGGAATGGATTGCAATATTGATAATATTATTATGTTTAATCCTACTAATCAATATTCCTATCCGTCTGTGGTTTTTGTTAGTCAGGATGGTAATACTCATGCAGTGAGGATGAATGCCACTGCCTATATGAATGGTGTAATGGTTGGTTTGGACAAGCGAGCAATGAATATCAAACCACTAGTAACGGCCGTAATTCCTCCTGTTATAATTTCTGCCTCAGATATGGGTGATAAAACGCCGGGCGTGGCTATAATCCAGGTTACTGGTACAAATTTAGATAGGCGAACTGGTTTATATTGTCGAGAGATAGAAGGAAGGATCACTCCTTCTCCTGCTGACCTTGGAGGGACAGCTAGTTCTATTGAGCTTCTTATTAATAGGACAGATATTCCACAGTATTGCGGTATAACACTTAAATATAATGATAATGGCGTAATCAAGGAGGTAGGGCCAAAGAGGGTGGCTATTGCCGCCCTGCCTGTCTCCAGCATTCCTATTAGTAATCAATATGGGTCTGCTCTTGTTTCCTTTGACAGTCTATTAAAACTTGTTCAGTCCTTGAGATAAATATTTTCTGGTGGTAGAATAGAAATATGAAAAAATATATTACAAATTTTCTTCTCATTTTTTCTAATTGTCCAGGTTTTAAATCTGCCCAAT
>CAYUVX010000115.1:0-2659 GCA_964448325.1 uncultured Candidatus Saccharibacteria bacterium | reverse complement strand
ATAAAAGAATATCCAACAGCAAGGATGGTAGATGAAAAACTATCTAATAATCCCAAATTACGAGCGAAAGATATTAATGACGCTTTTGCTGATAAAGACGTAAAAGCGATCTTTGCTTCCATTGGTGGCGATGATGGTATTAGGGTCTTAAAATATTTGAATAAGAAAGTTATTAAAAACAATCCCAAGATATTTATGGGATATTCTGACACGACAGTATTTAATATTTATTTAAATCAGTTAGGATTGATTTCCTTTAATGGCCCGGCTATTATGGCTGGATTCTCTCAGATGGAAAACTTTCCGGATTGCATTGCTCATATTAATGATATTTTATTTAAAGGTAATAAGGGATACGAGTATACTCAACATAAGGAATGGGCAATGAAATATCCCGACTGGTCAAAAATAGAAAATATAGGAAAAGTGACTGAAAAAAAGAAAAATGAAGGTTGGCACTGGATTCAGGGTGATTCTACGGTGATTGGAGATTTATTTGGTGGCTGTATTGAGCTTATAACAATGCTACGTGGAACCAAATATTGGCCTAAACCATCTTTCTTCAAGAACAAAATTCTATTTTTAGAAACCTCGGAGGATAAACCATCTCCAGAGTTTGTTAAATTTGAAATGAGAAACTGGGGCATTCAAGGAATTTTTGACCAAATAAAGGGAATTATGATTGGAAGAGCTAGAGATTATACAGAAGAAGAAACCGAAAAACTTGAGAGCCATATTTTGGATATAGTAAGCAAGGAATTTAATCATCCAGAAATTCCTATAATTACAAATATGGATTTTGGCCACACTGATCCGCAAATCATTTTACCTTTGGGGGTAAAGGTTGAAATTAATTGTAAGGATAAGACGATTAAGCTAAAGGAGTCAGCCGTCAGATAATTTTATATTGAAATGAAAGATTTATCACACATAATGTTAATACCTTATCAATCAGGCTGGAAAGATAAGTTTGAGGTAGAAAAGGTAAAATTAAAGGAAATATTTGGAGATAAAGCTGTGGCGATTGAGCATATTGGTAGCACTTCTATTCCGAGACTTTCGGCAAAGCCAATTATTGATATTACTGTTTTGATAGAGAAAAGAGAGGATGGAGATTCCTTTATTAAACCACTTGAGGAATTCGAATATTCTTATGACAAGCTAAATTCCAGTGGAGAAAGACATTTATTCAGAAAGGGTAATCCTACAGAATTTCATCTTTCTATTGCTTATCAGGATAAAGGTAGTTTTTGGGAACGACAAATACTGTTCAGGGATTATTTGAAAAATCATCCAGATTCTCGAGATGAATATCAAAAAATAAAGGAAAATCTATTAAAAAATGACCCTACAGGAAAAGATAGCTATTTAAGTGGTAAAAGCGAATTTGTTAATAAAATTTTAGAGCTTACTAAAATTTAGTATTTGTTTTTTTGGAAATGTTGGAACTTGGTTCTGGTATGATATAATTTACCAATGAAATTAATAATTACTAGGCATGGTCAAACACATTGGAACAAAAAAGACCCCAGCATAGTTCAGGGGGTGACAGATATAGGTTTATCTGAGGAAGGTAAGGAACAAACCCAAAAACTTGCCCTAGCTCTTAAGAAATATAATATAGAGAGTATATTCGTCAGTCCTTTAAGTAGGGCTCTAGATACGGCTATCGCAATTAAAAAATATCATAAATATGCATCAATAGAAATTGAGGAAGACCTAAAGGAATTAAACTTTGGCGTTTTTGATGGTTTATCAATAAACGAAATAAGGATAAAATATCCTAAGATTTGGTCAGCTCGAGAAAAAGATAAGATGAATCATATAATACCTAAATCTGGTGAAAGTTTTACTGAAGCTAACAAAAGAGCAACTAGAGTGTTAGATAAAATTATTGCTCAAGGAAAGGATTCGGTTATTATTGCTCATGGTGGAATAAATAAATTATTATTCATTAAGTTGCTTAACACTACCTTAGAAGAGTTAGATAAACACCATTATAAAAATACTGGTATTTCGGTTTTTAATATTATTAATGGTAAAATCAAGATCGAATCATATAATGATGGGGATCATTTGTGAGTTTATTAATTTGTATTATATAATAAGATACTATGAAAAAAATATATCCTCAAAAATTGAAAGATGGTGACACAGTTAGTATCATAGCTCCTTCAAGCTCTATGGCTATTATTTCTGAACTTAACAGAGAAATTGCTAATAATCGTCTGTCGGAGTTAGGTTTAAAAATTACTTATGGAAAAAACGTCAAGGAAATCAATGAGTTTAATTCTTCATCAATAAAATCCAGAGTGTCAGATCTACACAAAGCTTTTCTTGATAAAAAAGTAAAAGCTGTATTTACTGTTATAGGTGGTTTTAACTGTAATCAACTTTTGAAATATATTGATTGGAATATTATAAAAAATAATCCCAAAATATTTATTGGTTATTCAGACACCACAGCATTACAGAATGCTATCTTCGCTAAAATTGGTTTAGTCACATATTCTGGTCCAGCTTGGTCTACTTTTGGGCAGAAATTACACTTTGACTTTACTCTAGATTCTTTTAAGAAATGCCTAATGGCGAATGAGATTTTTGAAATTACTCCTTCTAAGGAATGGACTGATGACGCTTGGTATATGGATCAAGATAA
>CAYUVX010000114.1:0-2674 GCA_964448325.1 uncultured Candidatus Saccharibacteria bacterium | reverse complement strand
GCCCGTTTGTAATTCCTTTAATTTTTATTGCTTTTTTTATTTGGTTTTTAACTAGACAAGTAAAAGGTGCCGGTATGCAGGCTTTTACTTTTGGTCAGAGCAAGGCCCGTATGACATTGCCTACAGACAAGAAACAGCAAATTACATTTAAGGACGTAGCTGGAGCAAAAGAGGCAAAAGAGGAATTGGCCGAGGTGGTAGACTTTTTAAAAAATCCAAAAAAGTTTTTGGAAATTGGTGCAAGAATACCAAAAGGAATACTTTTAATGGGAGCACCAGGAACAGGAAAAACTTTATTAGCCAGAGCGGTAGCGGGGGAAGCTGGTGTGGCATTCTTTTCAATCTCTGGTTCAGAATTTGTAGAAATGTTTGTTGGTGTGGGAGCCTCCCGCGTGCGTGATCTATTTAAATTAGCCAAGCAAATGGCGCCCGCAATTATCTTTGTGGATGAAATAGATGCTGTGGGGCGCGTGCGTGGCGTTGGTCAGGGTGGTGGTAATGATGAGCGTGAGCAAACTCTGAATCAGATTTTGGTAGAGATGGATGGTTTTGAGCCAAATGAAAAAGTTATTGTTATGGCGGCTACAAACAGGCCGGATGTTTTAGATCCTGCCTTACTGCGTCCGGGTCGTTTTGATAGGCGAGTGGTTATTGATTTACCTGATCGTTCGGATCGTGAGGCGATATTAATAGTTCATGCTAAAGAAAAGCCTTTTGCTGAGGACGTAAATTTGACTGTCATTGCGGAAAGAACACCTGGTTTTTCTGGAGCTGATTTATATTCTTTGATGAATGAAGGGGCAATATTGGCCGCCCGTGAGAACAGAAATAAAATCGCTCAATTTGATTTAATTCGTTCTATTGAAAAGGTGATGATGGGGCCGGAAAGAAAGTCACACTTGCTTTCCAAGAAGGAAAAAGAGCTCACTGCCTATCATGAAGCTGGTCATGCTATTGTTTCTTCTGTTTTACCTTTTGCTGATCCGGTCCATAAAATTTCTATTATTTCCCGGGGACGTGCCGCAGGCTATACTTTGAAATTGCCTTTGGAAGATAGAAAAATGCAAAGCAAAAAAGAATTTTTAGATGATATTACTGTTTCCCTCGCTGGTTATGTGACGGAGAAATTAATTATTGATGATGTGACTACTGGTCCTTCAAATGACCTACAGGTATCCACGGCCTTGGCGCGGGAGATGGTTACTAAATATGGTATGTCTGACAAAATTGGAGCTATGGCTTTGGAAGGAACTGGTGGGGCTACTTTGTTTGGTAGCCGGGGTGTAGGCGAGAATGAATATTCTGAAAAAGTAAGTGCTTTGATTGATTCTGAAGTCTCAGAGATTATGACTAATGCCAGAACTAAGGCGGAAGAAATAATCAAGATCCATAGAAAAGCCTTGGATGCCGTGGCCCAGAAATTAATAGAAGTAGAAACAATTGAACGTGACGAATATGAGCAAATAATAATTGCTCACGGCATTATGCCAAAAAAGAAACAGGATATTGAACATCAGGGGTAAAACAAGTAAAAAAACCTAAATAATATCCTCTCCGTTTAACGGAGTACCTAATCACTCCGAGGGCATTATTTAGGTTTTTTACTTGCCTATAAATATACGAACTGTTATAATATAGTTGTATCAACTATTAATCCAAGGTTCAATAAAATGGCAAGAATAAAAGATAAATCAAAAGCAATAGAATTAAGAAGGAAAGGAATGAGTTATAGCCAGATAAAGGCAAAACTCGGTGTTAGTAAGAGTACTTTGAGTGATTGGCTTAGTGGTATGCCGTTGTCAGAAGAAAGAATTATACAATTACGAGCAAAAAATCCGATGAGAATTGAGAGATATAGGAATACCATGAAAAATAAGAGAGAAAATCGCTGGGCGGAAGTATATAAGAAAGTGGCAAAGGATATTGGGAAATTAAATAAAAGAGAAATGTACATTGCCGGACTATTTTTATATTGGGGTGAAGGGGGAAAGACTGAAAGGTTTTCCTTGTCTTTCAGTAATACTGATCCAGCCATGATGATTTTTATGCTTAAATGGATGAAGGAGGGTTTGAAAATTAAAGAAAAAGATATGCATGTAAAAATTCATTTATATAAAGATATGGATATCGAGGAATATGAGAATTTTTGGGCGAGGACACTAAAGATTTCAAGAAGAATATTTGAAAGACCATATATAAAAGAATCTAATCTTAAAGATTTATCATATAAAACTGGTTTTGGAAAAGGAACCTGTAATATTAGAGTTTATAATAGAGATAAAACTGAGCAAATAATGCAAGGATTGAAATATATTAGTAATTTAGTGAAATAGATTTTCTGGTGCGCGCACCAGGACTTGAACCTGGGACCTTGACTGTATAAGAGTCCTGCTCTACCAACTGAGCTATGCGCGCCCTTGAATATTAGCTTAAAATTTGGTATTTATCAACTGATTTTTTGCAACCTTTTGGGGTTCGGGCCAAAAGGTTGCTTTTTTTTTGCACGCGGTATTATTAAGGAAGTCGGAAATTTAATAATTAATAAATAAAAACATGTTTGGATTTGAAAAGTTATTTGGAAATGTTAAAGGGGAAGAAAAAAGTTCAGACGTAGAAAAGAAAGAAGAGGATGTTAAAGTAGAGACAGAGCAGATAGAGATTAAAAATCCGCCTT
>CAYUVX010000113.1:0-2688 GCA_964448325.1 uncultured Candidatus Saccharibacteria bacterium | reverse complement strand
AGACTAAAACCGGTAAATCCAGCCAGGTCTTTTGGAAAACAAACTTGCCGGATAAAGCCATTTTCAAAAGCCAAAGGATTAAAAGGATGCCGGTTATAACTAAAAGAAGGATGTTTTTGTTAAATTCATAAAGTTCAGTGGTAAAAGGCAAGAAGAATAGAGGCATTAAAAAGACAAAACCGATAATTAACCAGGAAATGATTTTTTCTAAGATTTCCCCCCTCATGATTTAAATATAGATTTAAATTTGGAAAGTGTCAACTACGGAATTTTATAATTTTATAATTTCGAGTTTTCGAAAAACAAGGTTACTTATTTTCAATAAATTTTATAATTTAAAAATTTTGAAATTTATTAGAAATTAAAAATTATGTGTAGTCTTACACTCTCGGAGTGGGGGATTTTTGTGGCCAAATCCTAAATCATTTAAGTTTCAGCATTTTTTCATCTAACATTTTAACACAGTTTTTTGGGTTCAAGTTTGCCTTTGCTTCCATTTATCATCTCCTCCAAAATAATAAATTAATAAAACTTCCCAACTCCTATTGCATATTCTTTACGTATTGCTTGTGGCGTAAGGACCTCGTTGCAGACCTTTAATTGTTCCACCTTGTCATAACTATAATACTCGTATTTACATCATCTTCCAGAAACCACGATAAGTTGGAATTTAGGATTTATTTTGGTTGTTTTAAAAATATTTTTGTTGAAAATATAAATATAAAGCATCAACTTCTGTTTGAGACAATGCTTTATAATAAACTACAATTTCAGCGATGTAACCTGTAAATTTTATAGCTTCAGCAGCATCCCAAGAAGCATAAGGAGTCGAATCGCATGAGTGCCCAATTTGTGTCCAATAATATGAACCAGAAGGTCCATCTGTAGTGCTGGAAGTTTGAATCGCATTATTTATATAAACAGAACTTGTAGTGCTATTAGATTTAACACCGCCAGCTATAAGCCATTGATTCACAATATTATAAGAACTTGTTAATTGCAATCCGCTACCAACACAATTCCATAATGCTAAACAAGAGCCCCTCATACTTAAGCCTGTATAATAACCCCCCCAATACTTACTCTCGCCTGAAGCTGCACCAATTATTATTGCTTCCCCTGCAGCTGTTTGGTTAATGACAGTAAAAATAGAAAAATCTTTATTAAATAAATCTAAACCTCCTGTTCCCTCAAAACCATAGTTTCCTCCATTAAAATAAACGGCTGGATTACCTTTTTTAATGTTAGTGTAATACACAGGTTGCCGATAGCCAACAGATTGTGTTGCATGTCTATTGTTTCCGCTTATATCATTCCAAGTCCCAAATTGTGCACCGTTTGCTACACCTGTAATCTTGTTTGCATCATACCAGGCAGCTAGGCCACCTATACCTAACGGACCTCTTTGAGCTCCACCAAATATCCAGGGAGAACCAATTCCTGTACTCATATTTACACCTTATTCCATTTTATTCTTATCCAATCAAATAATGTATCATCTACATCGCTGCCTGCGTCATCTTCCACTATAAACTTACAATGCCAAATTTTCCCTACTACCATTAAATGATTTGCTTGCGTTACTGTTGTAGAGAGAATTTTAATTTTGCCTGCTGTTGCGTCTGAAGCAACTTCATTATAAAGCTGATATGCTGCTGCTAAATCAGGATTGTGCACTTCACCCGTTGCAACCGAAGCTACTCTAATGCCAAGTGAATGTTTTTTAGCAGATGCAGCACTTCTCCAGCAAGTTGTAATTACAATATCGCCACCATCATAATCGGCTGGCACTACAAATTTCGGGCAGTCAAACCATTCTGTTTTTGCCACTGCCAAATGTTCAGCATAACTTTTTGCTGCTGTACCCGATGTTGACACAAGTGAGCAAGTAGAACCATTAATGTTAAATCCTGCTGCCATAATGATTATTTCATTGGCTTTTAAAGCAATCTTTGTATCATCACCATATTTCTTGTTTGCCACTTGATAGTCTGTAGTTGGTGCGGATGAGGGAGTTACGGGAAAAGACGAAAATGTTTTAACGCCTGCTACGGTTTGGTCTCCTGTCATAAGAACAACTTCATCACGCCGGGCGGCGTCGGTAGTAGAAGTGCCTTGACCGAGGTTTTTGATGGGGTTGGCCCCCATATCAATGCGGAAACGAGAGATTCTAATAGACATTTTTTAAGATTAAATTTAAACTAACGAAATTCTAAGCCACCATCTTGAGTGATAGTTAAGATTTCCTTGCCGGTTTTTTTATTCACAAAAACTAAGCCTTTGTTTTTTTCCAGAACCTTAAAATTTTTAAACTCCTGGCCAATTTGAAAATCTTGGCCTCTAAGATTTAAAAGGGGAAGAAGTTCGGAGCCAAAAAGAGTTCCAATAAGAAAACCACCTGTTCCGGTGCCTAATAATTTCAAGAAATTTCTTCTGTCTTTAAGGAAGAACTTTTTAGGCAGAACTAATTTTTTAAGCTTTTTTGTCATGAGCAGTTTTTCCCACCGTTTTAAGCCCATTTTTAATCTCTTTTACCTCTTTAAGCTCTTTTTCCATTTCCATTTTGCCCTTTTTAAACTCACCGGTAAAACGGCCTAAAGAACGGGCAATTTCCGGAATTTTTTTGCCACCGAAAATAAGAATAAGGGCGACAATGGCAATACCAATTATTTCTGGGAGTCCAATCAT
>CAYUVX010000112.1:0-2691 GCA_964448325.1 uncultured Candidatus Saccharibacteria bacterium | reverse complement strand
TTAATCTTGAATTTGTATAAAATCATTCTTACATACATATATATTAGTAGTAATTTATATGAATAGTTCCTAGTTTGCAAGATATTTTTCTTATATAAATATATTAAATTATCTATATTTCCTTTTGAAGATATTTGATTTGAATGAATTCTATAGCCAGTGAGTTTTTCTTCCAGGTGTACGAATTCGTGTTTTTTAAAAGCTAACCTAAGCCACAAATCATAATCTTCTACCGCAAACAGTTTTTTATCTTCATTAAAAAAATTGTTTTTTAAAATTTCAGATTTTAATAATATCGAAGAAGTTGTAAGATAATTCGTCTTGATTATTTTTTTTATTGTATGTTTTGAACTATTTATCCATTCTTTTGTCTCTTTTCGATCAATAAAAAATCTATCTGTATAAACCAAATCATAATCATTTTTTATTAGTAAATCTAGTTGCTTTTCCAGTTTATTTACCTTCCATATATCATCAGCGTCCAGTAGGGCAATATAATTTCCGGTAGCATATTTAATACCTAAATTTCTTGCTGAGGCTGGTCCGCCGTTTTCTTTTTTTATATAAATAATTCTAGAATCTGTTAGATATTTTTGAACAATTTCATCTGTACTATCTGTAGAACCGTCGTTGACTATAATAACTTCTATATTTTTGTGGGTTTGTGCCAGTACTGAAACAAAACACTCTTCTAAATATTTAGAGGAGTTATATGTTGGTATTATTATTGAAATTAATTTTTGCTCCATTTGTTTAGTTTATTGATTGGTGATTTTATTGATAAGCAAATAAAAATTGGTACCAGAGAATATGAAATAATTGTGGCCCAGGCTGCGCCGGTGATACCGTAACGAGGAATAAAGATTATGTTTAATATAACATTACTGACGGCACCTGCTAAAGCAGAGAACATAATTAATCGTGCTCGGTTTTCGATAGTCAGATATTGATTTAACACGGTAGTGACCGCAACGAGGATACCGGCCCATGTGTAAATTCTTAATATTATTGCGGAATCCGAATAAGCTGAACCGAAGATCAACCAGACAAGAAACGGAGCAAAAATGCATTCTATGAGGGCAATTACAAAAGAAATTAAAAAGATTAGCTTTAGAAGGTTAATCAATCTTTTTTTGTACAGAGTTGCATCAATTGTTTTGGCTTTTACGATAGCCGGAAAAAGAACAGACGATATTATTCCTGGAATAAAATACCAGATTTCAGCTAATTTTCCGCCAGCCGCGTATATTCCTAATTGCGTCACTTCCAGCATTTTTCCGATCATTACTTGATCAATCTTAGCGTAAATGAGGAAAAATGCGCCGGTGAAAACAAATGGCCAAGAGTCCAGAATCATTTTTTTTGCTAATCCCGTATCTAGTTTAATTTTAAGAGAATTTTTTTGTCTTTTGAAGATATATAAATAGACAAGTGTTGTGAACGCCGTGTCAAGCATTATCGCTAAAATAAACCAACCTGTCCCCACTTGTTTGTAGATAAGAAATAATTTAATTATTGAAACAAGAATTACCGATATAAATTGAGCAATAAAGGTATATTTGTATCTGATTATAGACTGAAAGTAAGAATCTATCACACTGAAAGAATAAAATAACAAATGTAGTGAATAAATAAAAACTAGCAAAGTAATATATTTGTCATTAACTACAAGTGATACTAAGGTTGAAATGAAGATAACTAAAATACCACCGATTATTTTTATACCAAAGGCAGTGTTGAGTATTTTTTCTTTGTTTTCTCCGGATTTGACTAGGTCTCTTGTCAGGATGTTATCAATTCCGAAACTTGCCAAAAAAGAAAAAATAGTGACAAAACTTATCGCATAGTTCATGTCTCCGTACCTTGCGGGGCCAAGATGTCTTGCCACCAAGGCGCCAATAAAAAAAGACAATAGAAGAGATATAAATCTGCCGGCAAAAGCCCAAGTCATATTTTGAAAATACTTCTGAAATCCAGTGTGTTGCCATTTTTCCCTGATATAGGGAATAGTAATGGGGGGTAATATGCTCATAATTTTATTTACCAAGGATATCATTTTTTGCTCAATTTTACCACAGAAGCACGGCAAGGGCTGACCTTGCCGTGCTAGTACACCAAAGCTAAGCTTTGGTAGTTTTACAGAGTTTTTAAGCAATTTAAACCTAGCTATGTTAAAATGAGCTCTATATGCAGAATATATTATTTCTTATTATAGGTTTCGCTACTGGTTTTTTTATTAAAGGAAGGACGATAAAGACATTGACGGAGAAGTCAGCAACCGAGATGGGTAGTATGCGGGTGGGGGCAAAGGAGGCCTTAAAGGAACGGACTGATGAAAGGAAGCAAAAAATACTAGATTTTATGGCCAATGAAGCACAGCACCAGAAAGATCTTGGTAATTGTAGTGTGGTGGATATTAAAAAAGGTGTTACTTCCTTATTACTGTTTTTTCTTGTCAGTGAAAATGCCCAGAAATAATCATCTATATTTCGATAATAGTAATTCGATAACATAGGCGGAATATATTTCAGACCGGATTTTTTCAATAGCAATGCCTCGATAAAGCTTGCTGTCCTGCCGTTACCGTCCCCAAAAGGATGTATAAGCCCCAAATAATAATGAGACAAACCGGCACGCAACATCGGATGTAACTTTAGAACCTCATCGCAATTTATAAAATCAGTAAATTCA
>CAYUVX010000111.1:0-2701 GCA_964448325.1 uncultured Candidatus Saccharibacteria bacterium | reverse complement strand
TAATAATATTACAAATTTTATTCAAAACCTTTAAACCTAAAGGCAAAAAATCATATACTCCAGCCATTTCCTTGTTGATAAAACCACCCTTGATCAAGAGCTGGGCGTTTTTAGCCATTTCATCCTTTGGGGCCTCTTTCCTTGTCTTTGTAAAAAGTTGTGATTGATACATAATCACATAATAGCTTATTTCCAGAAAATTAACAAATTAGAAAAACTTTAAAATATCCCTATAAGTAATAACCAGCATTAGAGAAATTAATATTAAAAAACCAATAGCGTTTAGAGTATTAGCAATCTTGGGCTTGATTGGCTTCCGAATAATTGCTTCAATAACAATAAAGAAAATTCGTCCACCATCCAAAGCGGGAAAAGGAATAAGATTAATGACAGCAAGATTAAGTGATATAAAAGCCACAAAACCAAGAAAATATGCCAAACCAAAATGAGCCGCATCACCCACCAAACCTACAATTCCGACAGGGCCAGAGACCTGAGAAAAATCTCCCTGTCCTCTCATTGCTTGTAAAAGAAAACTCCCCAAACCAAATGCCACTTGCTTAAAAGTTGTAATAGTTAGTTTTCCTCCCTCCCATAAAGCCAGAAAAAGATTAAGTTTTACAATCCCAACATTCTCCATATAAATTCCTATTACTTTTCTATTTTCAGGCAAACTAGTTTCGGCAATAGCATTTGTTTCGAAAATTTTACTTTCCCTTTCATAAGTAATTTTAATTTGAATATCCGTACTATTCTCAATTAATTCCCTAACTTTTGTAGTATTTAAATCTTCACCAGTGACATACTCTACTGCTACCAGTTTATCACCCTGCTTAAGCCCAGATTTTTCAGCTGGAGAATCTGCTAATACGCTGGTTATAACAACATGACTATTAGTTATATATTTTGAATAACCATTATCAATCCCCTCACCCACGGGCACCAAAGAGCCAAACATGAACGAAATGGAAATCAGAATCCAGGCAAAAATAATATTCATAGCTATTCCGGCTACTAAAACACAAATTTGTTTCCATTTTTTAGCATTAACAAAACTCCGAGCACTATCAGCTCCGGTCATAGATTCTTCATCTGGATTTTCTCCATGAATTTTTACAAAGCCACCAAAGGGAATTAAATTAATAGAATATTTTGTTTCTCCCCGCACCCAACTAAAAATCTTCGGAGGAAAACCAATAGCAAATTCGTCCACTCTTATGCCAGATTTTTTGGCCACCCAAAAATGCCCTAATTCATGAACAAAAATCAAAACCGCTAAAACGACTAAAAATAGTATTATTGTCATCCAATTATCTCTTTCTCTTTCTTATTAAAAATCTCCTCCAAAGCAAAATTCCCAGCATCTATTATTTTTTGCATTTCAGCTTTAAATCTAAATTTGTCATCTTCTCCCATATTACCTTCTTTTTCCTTTGCTTCTATATCTTTTACAACTTCATCTCGTACTCCACGTAAAGTTATCTTTGCTTGTTCTAATTTCTCCTTCGCAATTTTCATGAGCATTTCGCGACGTTCATTAGTCAAATCAGGAAAGAAAACCCTTACTCCCTTTTCATCAGTCTTCAAAGAAACACCAAGATTTGCTACAGTAATGGCCTTTTCAACTGCTTTTATTTGCGAAGAATCCCAAGGAGTTACCAAGAGTGATTTAGGATCAGCAATGGTTACCGAGCCAATTTGGACCAAGGGTAAACGTTGACCATAGCTTTCTACTTGAATACTATCTAATAATTGTGGTGAGGCCATACCAGTTCTAATTCCAGTATACTCCTTTTTCATCCAATCCTCGGTTTCTTTGACTAAGCTTTTTAATTTTAAAAAATCGTATGTCATGTTTTTATTTTAAATAAATATTTTTAATAATATTTACATTATAGCACAAGAGCCAAATGTTCCAAAATTACTTTTATTGATGGTGACTCATCATTGGCATAACTAATGGCTTTTTCTAAATCTTCCATAGCTAAAATATTTCTACCACGAATTCTCTCTCCCTTCTGGGCCTTCAAATCAGCTTTGATTGTCTTTTCTAAATTTTTAATAAAGGAAATAGCGGCAGATTTGTTTATCTTCTCATCCTTTATATCCTTTACTATTTTAGAAACCAAAGTAAACCTCTCCCCTATTTTTGCTCGTAAAAACTCTTCCGCCTGAGAATTTATACCAGTATCTATGGCTTCTCTTTTACTAATATTCAATCTTGATTTTAAGGTTGGTAAAAGACCCACAATAGATGGTAAAACTAAAAAAAATGTCGTATCTGCTTGTGGTTCCTCAAAAATCTTCAGCAATGAATTCTGAGCATCCTTGGTTATAAAATTTGCAGAAATCACAAATACTTTTCTATCATATTTTATTGGCTTATTTAGATGTGCTTCATTTAAATGCCTACTATCCGCAATTTTAAAAACATTAAACTCACCAGACCAAAAATCTGGATTATTCATAATGGGAAATTTTAAATCATCATTCAGAAAGGTAAAAATATCTTCCTTAATTTTGTCCCTATCGCCAGAGATAGCGTAGGCATGATGTAATTCCCCCTTTTTCTTATAGGTATTCTTGATCTGCTTCATTAATAACAGTATAACACAAAAAGAGAGATTTATCTCTTCGCTATGATAGATTTTTTGTAAACATCCAAATGATCCAGTGCAATACCCGTTCCTTTGGCCACGCA
>CAYUVX010000110.1:0-2707 GCA_964448325.1 uncultured Candidatus Saccharibacteria bacterium | reverse complement strand
ACTTTGCTGATACAGCAGTCGACAAGAATGTTTTATTTGAAGGCGGATTAGATGATGATTTAGGCGATGACGATGAACTTTATGAAAATGCTAAAGACGAAGTATTAAAAGCGGGCAAAGCTTCCACCTCATATATTCAAAGAAAATTGCGCGTTGGCTATGCTAGAGCGGCTCGACTAGTAGATATGTTGGAGGAACGCGGAGTAATAGGGCCAGGCGACGGAGCAAAGGCTAGAGAAGTATTAGTAAATAACCCCAATGCTAGTGTTGATAATAGTGAAGGACTAGAAGAAGTGGCTAACCAAATGCTAGGCGAAGAAGGCAGTGAAGCAAGTGCTGATTTAGATGCAAATGGTTTTGAGGAGCCGGAAAATCCTAAAGAATTTTAATTATGAGCCGAAGACAAACAAAATTTTATTTAAAAGCGATAGTGATAATTTTATTTTTAATTACCTTATTCAGCTATGGGGCTTTTGAAGTTTGGAATTATGCTACAGGACCTAAAATTATTGTTTCTTCCCCCGCAAATGGCTCGGCTATCTCTGAATCTCTCATAAATATAGAAGGTAAGGGCTTGAATATTAATAACATTACCTTGAATGATCGGGCTATAGATATGAACGAAGCTGGGAATTTTAAAGAGGAAATTTTGCTATCATATGGTTATAATGTATTAGAACTTAAAGCCTACGATCGATTTGGCAAGGAAACAGAACAAAAATTAGAATTAGTTTATAAATAACGTTTAACAAAATGATAAAAAAAGAAAAAAAAGCGCCGAAGATTATGGGAGCAAATATTGATTCCACCTTAGATGAAATACGTACGAAGTTTGGTGATGATTCTATAATGAAACTAGGTGATAAACCACGGGTGGATGTAAATGCTATTTCCACTGGATCCATTGGCCTGGATGCCGCCCTGGGTGTGGGTGGGCTACCCAGAGGGAGAATAATAGAAATATTTGGTCCTGAATCATCCGGAAAAACTACCCTAGCCTTGCATGTAATAGCCGAGGCACAAAAGCTTGGAGGTTTGTGTGCCTTTATAGACGCCGAGCATGCTATGGATCCAGAATATGCTAAAAAATTAGGGGTAAAAATAGAAGAATTACTTATTTCTCAACCAGATAATGGTGAACAAGGGTTAGAGATCACCGAAAGTCTTGTTCGCTCTGGCAAGATGGATGTGATTGTTATTGACTCTGTGGCCGCCCTTACCCCAAAAGATGAAATTGAGGGAGATATGGGGGCGCAACATATGGGCAAGCAAGCTAGACTTATGTCTCAAGCTTTGAGAAAGCTTACCGCTATTGTGGCCAAGAGCAAAACAATTGTTATCTTTATCAATCAGATTCGAATGCAGATAGGTGTGATGTTTGGTAATCCGGAAACTACTCCAGGAGGAAAAGCCTTGAAATTTTACACTTCTGTTCGTCTAGATATACGCCGAATTGCCCAGATTAAAAAAGGTGAAGAAATAATGGGTGGACGAATTCGCGTTAAGGTTGTTAAAAATAAAGTGGCTGCTCCTTTCAAACAAACCGAATTTGATTTGATGTACAATGAAGGTATTTCTACCGAAGGGGAAATGATTGCTTTGGGTGAGAAAATGGATATTATAAAGAAATCTGGTATGTCTTATGAATGGGTCAATGCCGAAAAGGAAGAAGAGAAAAAGCTGGGTCGCGGTTATGATGCCACCAGACAGTTCTTAAAAGAAAATCCAAAGATTTCTGATAAAATCTTGAAGGAAATTAAGGCAAAACTAAAAGAGATTTAGTTAATTGGCGAATCTACGAATGAACGAATGCTACAAATCGATAAACGAATAAAGAAAATATGAAAAAAGTAACAAAGGAGGGAATTTGGCTTTCTTGTATGTCAGTAGGACCAATAATTTGTTTTGGTTCGGTCTATTACCCTGCCCTATCAATTATCGGAATAATATTTATCCTTATTGGCATCAAAGGGATATTGGTGCATGTGATGTAAATTGATTTAGCCCCGCAAAAACTATTCAAATTATTTGGTCCTCGCGTCTTTTGACCGGCCTTTATCGGCAATAGGACCGGTCTCAAAACCAGACACAAACAATTTGAATGTTTCTTGCGGTGCCTTAATCTTGCTAATATGCAAAATTTCAGTTAAGATAGGCCAATGCTTGAATACAGTGAAATAGTGGAGAGAAAATATATTATCTTTAATAACGAGCCTTATGAGGTGCTTTCTTCTCATGTCTTTCGAAAACAAATGCGAAAACCGGTAAACGCTACCAAGCTTCGCAATATGGTAACGGGTAAGATAGTAGAGCAAAGCTTTCATCAAGCTGAGAAAGTTGACGAGGCAGATATTACTACCAAAGAAGCAAAGTATTTATATACCCGCCCGCTCCCGACTAAGCAGGAGGGCGGGCAGGCTAATAAGGGTGAGTTCTGGTTTGCTGACCCCAAGGATCCTAGTAAGAGATTTATGATTGCTGAAAGTTTGATCGGCTCACAGGCCAAATTCCTCAAGCCAAATTCCACAGTGGAGGTGCTAGTTTTTACTGCCGATGACGATGAGGAAGGTAAAATGATCGGTACCAAATTACCAATCAAGGTGGAATTAAAAGTAACAGACGCTCCCCCTGCTATGAAGGGTGACACGGCTACTAGTGGTTCGAAACAAATTACCCTTGAAACTGGTGCCATTATAAATGCCCCCCT
>CAYUVX010000109.1:0-2729 GCA_964448325.1 uncultured Candidatus Saccharibacteria bacterium | reverse complement strand
TCAAGGCTGTAATCGGAGTTCGATTCTCCGTGGGGTCACCAGTTTTTTAACTCATATTTTCAACATATTTTTTAATACCCCAATGGGTGTTCAGAACTTTAATATAGTGAGTTGAAGTAAGGGGCGTTTGACAGAAGCAATACATAGTGATATCTTCTTGTAAGAACTTGTTATCAATAAGAAGGAGGATGCGGTATGAAAATTGGCGGTAATGTCCACTCGTTGGAAGGTTTGCGTTTTTCGGAAATCGGTGAGTTACTCCAAAAGGCGTCTCCGTCAAAAGACGGGGCTGGTTTGGTAGTTGAGCTAACCGAACAGGAAGAGGAGGTTTTCGTTTCGAATTTTGGAATGAAAGTGGGCATGGCTCTTTGTGAAGTTACTGTAGATGCAGTTAAGGCTGCAGGCGGTGACACAAAGTTACAGTACAGATATTCCAACCTCATCTTTCGAACATCGCTCGTAGCATAGCACTGGTACAAGCCACCAGAAGAGCACATCAACGATGGTGTGCTCTTTTCTTTTATTTAAATAATTACCTTTTCTATCTCCTTTAAGCTAATTCTAATATAATCCCCTTGTTTACAAAGTTCTGAAATCCAAGCCTTGGGGGTCACAAAAATAATGAGCCTAACACAAAGTATTGTGTCAGGTGATTATATTTTTGTGACCCCACGGGGAATCGAAAGACGGAGCGGGACCCAAGCCAGTAGACTTGGGAGCGAGTCAGGGTCGTGAAAATTTATTTGTGACGACAAATAAATTATTCCTGACCGAAAGTGTACTCACGTTTCCCCGTAATCTCACAGATCATTAAAGTCATGTTTATATAATTTTATGATATAATATTGAAATGAGACTTATAAAAAATAATGACAGCTAAAAATGAAGTAGACGCTTCTATAATTAAAGACATATTGATTAGTAACGGTATCCAATCCACCTCATCATCAAATGTAAACGAATGGACTACCGGAGACATTTCTTGGACTGTGTATTGCGAGGAAGAAAAATTAATTAGTGCAAAAAATATTCTGAATGAAAAAGGGTACATATTATAATATGATAATGGCATGAAAAAATATTAATTATAAAATATCAAGGCCCTGCCTTGATATTTTATACCACCTTAAACGCCTCAACCGTCTATAATCAACGGTTGAGGCGTTTTAAAACCTATTTTTCGACATCTAAAATGTTATTGCTATTTTTCTAATAATAATCCTCGTGTAAAAGTTATTATCAATCTTTCTTCTATTGTTTTTTTTCTGAAGCTCTTAATATCATTTTAACTATTTCTTCATTTGCGTTTAAATATTGAATTTTTATGTCTGGATGTTCATTTGTAAAAACACGAAAAATTTCATCGGCAAATGCTTGACCAACAAACCCAACTCCTTTAAAATCCAAAACAACACTTCTAAATTTGTCTAAGCCTAATAAGAGCCTTTTTGCCTGAGATCTAGAGACATGTGGGTCATCGGGGTCTGTACTTAATGAAACAGCAACTATAGTTTTATTAAAATTAATATCATTATCAGTATATTTATTAAAGATTTCTTTAGGTTCTGTTTTTGAATTTTTTGATAATATCATTTTAATATAAGTTCCTCCCCCAAAAGCTTCTGGTTTTTCTGACGAAAGAAACCAATCATTCCCTGTAAATGTATAAAATAAATCACTTGAAAATATAGAAAACTTATCAAGCATTCTTGAAGAAAAGAAAATTCCTTCCCCTGTGTGATTTTCTGGGTCTGTGGTAAATTTACCTTTTGAAAGATGAAGTATAGCTTCTCTTTTAGATTCTAAGTTTAAAGCATTTTGTAGCTTTTGAAATATACCTATTCCATTATCTATAACTTCAATATTAATATTATTATCTTCTATTCTAAAATCGATATAAGCGCTATGTCCACCAGAGTGATCAATTACGTTATTAAGAATCTCAGTAAAAGTATAATTAATAATTCGATACACATTATCTGGAAAATCAATTAACATTGGTTTTATGTATTTTGTAAAAACTCTATCTTCTTCTGTTTGTCCTGATTTAATATTGATAGAGAAATTAATATGTTTACCTCCTGCTAAAAAATAACGAGTTCCAGCACCTACTCCAATTTTTATTATCTTACCTTCCATGATTTCTCTAGATATATACTTGTGAGCAGTTTGTCTAGAAAAACCAAAATTTTTTGCCAATAAAATTGTTATATCAGAAGAATGATTTTCTGTGTTTTGTTTAATAAATTCTTTAATTGTTTGATTGTCTTTTTTCATTATCTGTTCATTCTATACTATAACATATGCCTTGTAAACCCTATTTTTGTCTCTTGTAAACCCATTTCTTAACCCTTGTAAACCTTATCTTTATACACTAATTTATCAAGAAAAGTCTCCTTGTATCTGTGTAGCGGTTTTCTATTTTAATAATTCTATAAAATATTCTATTTTAGATTATCCCCTTTCGAACATCATAAACTCTCCAATAAAAAACACTCCTTTCTCAAGGGAGTGTTTTGCGAGGATTTCAGTGCATTTCACGAATGAACCAAAACCTCGTAACCAACACACCGGCTATAACACCGATGGCAAAACAGACAATCTGCGACGACCACCGGCGCCATGCCCACCTAATGGGTTGGACCACCAATCTCCAGATCGTCCTGAATATCAGTCGTATTACCCTATAGGTATACTGGGCATACTTTTGGTGACGACGAAAAATCGTC
>CAYUVX010000108.1:0-2729 GCA_964448325.1 uncultured Candidatus Saccharibacteria bacterium | reverse complement strand
TGGACTCGGTGCGGCCACTAAAGCTTGGCAATTGGCTTTATCTTTAGGAATGGAAGTAAAAATTGCGGAATTTAAGGGGGGCAAAGATCCAGCTGATATTCTCTTGAAAGAAGGGGGAAAGGATGAAATAAAGGAGGCATTGAAGAATGCTATGCATATCGTGGACTTTTATTTGTCCAAGATAATGTCTGAAGGACTGGAGGAGAGAAAGCTTGGTCAAGCAATTAGAGAAAAAATATTACCTTTTTTGGCCTTGATTGAAAGTAATATTGAAAAATCTCACTTTGTAAAAAAGATTTCAGAGCAAACAAAGATAAATGAAAATGCCATTTGGGATGATTTAAAAAAGATAAAAGTGGAGGCAGGAATAAATGGGGCTGAAGCGAAATTATCTGGTCATTTTAATGATGAAATGATTATGACAAAAGCTGATTCTATTGAGAGAAGGCTTTTGGGTGTAATAAACTGGTTAAATAGGGATAGTGACAATGTTATTGATATTAATAATATTAATGATAAAGTAAGGGAGATAATAGGTGAGGAGAACTTTAAAAAGTGGCTTGATACAACAGAAAATATTATAAGTGAAGCGGTTTTTGAAGCAGAACAGTATTATGATAAAAAGAAGATACAGGGAGTTTTAGATGAATTATTAATGGAATTAGAGAAGGAGTTTATTACCAAAGAATTGAATCGAGCCAAGACGCCGGAGGAACAAAATTTATTAATTAAAAGACTTTCTAAATTAAAATAAAATGAAGAAAAAAATAAACAAAAAGGTGGTAAAAAAGGCTCTTAAGAAAAAAGTAAAAGCAAAGGTAAAAATAAAAACTCGAGTAATTAAGGTAGCTAAGAAGCAGGCCAAGAAGGTAATTACTAAGAAATCTCCTATCAAATCAGTTAATAAAAGAGTCACTGATAAAAAAAAGGAATTTGAGATTCGAACACAGAGGCTTTTGGTCAAAGGACGGGAGAGAGGCTATGTTACTTATGATGAAATTTTAAAAGAATTTCCTAATATTGAAACAGATGTAATGTTTCTTGACGATCTTTACAATAAACTTTCAATTACTGGAGTAGATATTCTTGAAGGGGGTGGAATGCTTGATATTGAGAAAGAAGAAGAAATTATTAAAAAATATACCTATGGTGGCCGAAATGGTGATTCTTCCTATGATTCAATTCAAATGTATTTGAAAGAGATTGGCCAGTATCCCTTGATATCAGCTAGTATGGAAAAAGATTTGGCTAGAAAAATACAATTGGGAGATGAAGAAGCAAAAAATCTGCTGGCTCGTGCTAATTTGCGTTTGGTAGTTTCTATAGCTAAAAAATACGTGGGACGTAGTGCAGATTTGACTTTACTTGATTTGATTCAAGAAGGAAATCTGGGTCTCTTTAAGGCTGTTGATAAATTTGATTGGACTAAGGGTTATAAATTTTCTACTTATGCCACATGGTGGATCAGACAGGCTATTACCAGAGCCTTGGCAGATCAAAGTCGAACTATCCGCGTACCGGTGCATATGGTGGAGACAATAGCCAAATACAAACAATGTGTGCGCAGATTATCTACTGATCTGGGCCGAGAGCCTTTGGCAGAAGAAATTGCCACTGAGATGGGGATTGAAATTGAAAAGGTTTATAATATTGAAAAGATTGATCAGGATACGGTTTCCTTGGAAACACCAGTAGGAGATGATGGAGATGATGGAAAATCTACTTTGGGGGATTTTGTTTCTGATGATAAGATTTTATCTCCCGATCAGGAATCCTCTCGCCGTATTTTAGGAGATCAGGTAAAAGAAATACTTAGTGATTTATCACTAAAAGAAAGAAAAATTTTGGAAATGCGACATGGTTTGACAGACGGTGTAACTCACACCTTGGAAGAAGTAGGGAGAGAATTTGGTGTTACTCGTGAGCGTATTCGACAGATTGAAGCTAAAGCTCATGAAAAAATCCGTGTCCATGTTAAAATAAATAGACTGCAGAATTATTAATTTTTATGTTATTATTTAAAAATGTCAGATAAAATAGAAAAAGGACATTTGCATCCAATGACGCAGTTTATAAATAGGGCTAATGCTATTTTTTATGAAATGGGTTATACCCTGGTGGATGGTCCGGAATTAGAGACGGAGCATTATAATTTTGATATGTTAAATGTACCAAAGGATCACCCCGCGCGTGATATGCAGGATACTTTTTGGCTTAAACAGAAAGAAGGTGAAGAGGGGAAACTAATGCGGACGCAAACTAGTGCCGTACAGATTCGTTATATGGAAGGAAAGAAGCCACCATTTAAAATGATATGTTTTGGAAAAGTTTTTCGTAATGAAGCTACGGACGCTACTCATGAAATGGTTTTTCATCAGCTAGAAGGTCTTTTTATCGATAAGAATGTAAGTATGTCGGATTTAAAATCCACTTTAAATACTTTTTTTGATAAATTTTTTGAACGTGATATTGAAGTCCGTTTTCGTCCAAGTTTTTTTCCCTTTGTGGAACCTGGTTTAGAATTTGATATTTCCTGCTTTAAATGTAATAAAGGTGAAAAGGGTTGTCCAATTTGTAAAGGAACTGGTTGGGTAGAAGTGGGTGGAGCTGGTATGGTACACCCCAATGTTTTAAAAAGTGTGAATGTTGATTCAGAAAAATGGCAAGGTTTTGCTTTTGGTATGGGAGTAGATAGAATCATAATGCTTAAATATGGTATAGATGATATT
>CAYUVX010000107.1:0-2766 GCA_964448325.1 uncultured Candidatus Saccharibacteria bacterium | reverse complement strand
TTGACGTGAAAGAAAAATTACGAACCGAACATGAAAAATTAAATCCAAAATTCCTCCACCAGGAATTGATGAAGGAAAAGTGTGCTATACTAAAAGCCAACCGAACACAGACAGAACAGAGTCAGCTCACTGATGTTTAATTATGAGCTATCAAGATATAGCTGATCTTAAAGATTTTAGCCTTAATCTTTCAAAATTTTTATTTTGGCACCAATAGCGTTTAAACGTTCAGCAATATCTTCATAACCACGATTAATACTGTAGACATTTCTAAGAATAGATTTACCTTGTGCTCCTAGCATACCAACAAGGAGAATAGCGGCCGGCCTGAGGGCAGGCGGACAAATAATTTCGGCTGGTTTTAACTTGGTAATACCAGTAATATATAAACGGTGAGTATCTACTAGATTTGTATCTGCCCCTAGTTTGTCAATATCTTTTATATGGATCACTCTTTTTTCGTATGGCCAATCATGAATAAGAGTAGTACCTTCGGCTTGAGTAGCAATAATTGCAAAGAAGGGTAGATTATCCATATTTATACCAGGATAGACGCTGGGATGGATTTTCTCTTCTAGGGCAGTCAGGGCTGATGAATAAATCGTAAGATCAACTAGATTAGTCTCCATATTTTCTGATTTATAGACAGCTGTTTTTGTGTATTTTAGACCCATCTTTTCTAGCTTTAATAACTCTAATTCTAAAAAGTCAATGGGACAACGTTTAATATTTAATTTAGATTTAGTAACTATTGCTGTAGCAATAAAAAACATTGACTCAATTGGATCTTCAGATAAATAATAGGTAATTGGGGTATTTATTTCCTTCACTCCGTGTACAGTGATAGTTGTCGTACCTATTCCTTCAATCTTCACACCACATTTTTCTAGATAGAAGCAGATTTCCTGACCCATATAGTTGGCTGAGGCATATTTGATAACGGTTTTACCCGGTACTTTTGCTGCAGCCATAATAATATTCTCGGTTACTGTGTCACCACTTTCGTATAATATGATCTCATTGGGTGACAAATTATCAGCAGAAATTTCATATTTATTTTGCTTAGTCTCTATATTTACACCCAGTTTCTCCAGAGCATACAAATGTGGTTTGACTGTTCGTGAACCCAAATTACAGCCACCTGGTTGTGGTAAAGAAAATTTTGGTAATAAGTGAATAAGTGGTCCTATTAGCATGATTATACTTCTAGTTTTTTCAGCTGCTTTAATATCCATTTTCTTCAAATTTATTTTCCTTGGCTCAATCTCAAGGTCAGTATCATTCCACTTAATTGACACACCAATACTTTCTAATACTTCCACCATTCGGTAAACCTCTTCAATTTTAGGAACATTTTTAATAATAGTTTTGCTTTTATTAAGCAGGGAAGCACATATAATACCCATTGCCCCGTTTTTAGAGGTTCTGGTTGTAATAGAGCCAGAAAGCTTGTGTCCACCTTCAATCTCAAAATTAATGGCTCCAGTACTTAATGTAACTAGACTTGTGTCCAAAGCATTACTTATCTTTGTGATCATATCAGTGGTTAAATTTTGCTCACCGCTTTCAATTCTAGCGATAGCACTTTGCTTTGTTTTTAGTTTTTTAGCAAATTCTGCCTGAGTAATATTTTGTCTTTCACGCAGTTCTTTAATCAAGTGACCTATATGTGATAATGTGTTTGACATATATTTTTTTATTTAAATTCGATATTAAACTATTTTTAATAATTTGATTAATAATCTATTTAGTATAGCATATATGTGATAAAGATGTAAACATTGCAAAAAAGGACAAAAGTAGTAATATTGAGATATGTCATTTTTTGCTAAGAAAATAGGAATAGACTTGGGAACAGCTAATACCTTGGTTTTTTTGCCTGGCAAAGGAGTAGTACTTTTTGAGCCTTCTGTGGTAGCAGTTTCTGAGCAGGATAATAAAATTATTGCTGTGGGGATAGAGGCCAAGAAAATGCTTGGTAAAACTCCGGACAGTATTATTGCCTATAGACCAATGAAGGATGGGGTAATTGCTGATTATCGCGTGACAGAAGCCATGCTTCGTTATTTTATTGACAAGGCTTTAGGGCGGTGGAATTTATTTAAACCCGAAGTTATGGTTTCCGTGCCGGCAGGGGTAACTTCTACAGAACGCCGAGCCGTAATAGAAGCAGCAATGAAAGCCGGTGCCAAGAATGCTTATGTGGTCAAGGAACCTATTTTGGCCGCTATTGGGGCGGGGATACCGATTCAAGAACCGATGGGGCATATGATAGTGGATATTGGTGGTGGCACTACGGATGTGGCTGTTATTTCTCTTGGTGGTATTGTTGCTTCTACCTCGGTAAAATGTGCTGGGAATAAAATTGATTATGCTATAGCAGACTATATTAAGAAAACTTTTAATTTGGCCATTGGTGATAAAACGGCCGAGGAGATAAAAATAAATGTTGGTTCAGCTGTGCCAATGGAAGAAGAATTAATTATGACTATAAAGGGGCGGGACTTTTTATCTGGTTTGCCAAGAACAGCAGAAATAAAAACTAATGAAATAGTAAAAGCTATTGCTAAAGAGCTTCGTGATATGATCAAAGCTATTAAAGACGTATTACAGGAAACTCCACCAGAATTAGCAGCGGATATTATTGATCAAGGTATTATTATGACTGGGGGCTCCTCCCAATTACGTAATTTATCTGAACTCGTTTTTAGACGAACAGGTGTGAACGCTGTAGTAGCAAAGGATGCTATGTATTGCGTGGCCAAA
>CAYUVX010000106.1:0-2781 GCA_964448325.1 uncultured Candidatus Saccharibacteria bacterium | reverse complement strand
TAGTAACCCCAGTCAAATAAAAAAACAATTTGACGGGGCAGGAAAATTTCGAGTTTGTTTAGTACCCATCCGCCAGTGGCGGAGAGGGTGAAAGCTTTACTTGGGAACGGTTCAGCCCCATTGAGCCATTGAGCCGTTGCTCTAGTTTGAAAAAAACTATTTTTAGTGTAGACTCTATTAGTTATTAGTTGGAGGGTTCGCATAGCGGTCTAGTGCGCCACCTTGGAAAGGTGGTAAGGGGGAAACTCCTTCAAGGGTTCAAATCCCTTACCCTCCGCCTTTATAAATCATAAACAACTCAACGCCGTTGAGGCGTTTAAATAATTACATAATTTTAAATATTTAACGCAACTGTTTTAGTGTAAGTGATATGGTATACTGATTTTATGAACAGACCAATTACAACATTATTTATGCTTTCTTCTCTGGATGGAAAAGTCTCCACCGGTGACACTGATAATATGGATACCGAAAGCTTTATTCATATGGATGGAGTAAAGGAAGGACTTCAGCAATATTATGATATAGAAAAAACTACCGATTTTTTCTCCCTAAATTCTGGCCGTGTTTGGGCAAAAATTGGTACTAATGAAAAAACTGAGATACCAAAAAAAATACCGGGGTTGAATTTCGTTGTTATTGACAATAAACCACACCTTAATGAAACTGGTATTAGATATTCGGCAAATAAATGTGTAAGATTGATTGTTGTCACGACGAATAAAGATCATCCAGCCTATAATTTACAAAAAGAGTTGGGCAATATTGAAATAATTAAATATGAAAGTAAAATCGATTTCACTGATATGTTCCAGAAATTAAAAGAAAAATTCGGAGCAGAAAGTGTCACTATACAAACTGGTGGAACATTGAATGCAGAATTTTTACGAGCTGGGTTAATTGATTATGTATCATTAGTTATCGCCCCAATTCTTATTGGAGGAAAAGATACATCCTCTTTGATTGATGGTGAATCGCTTCATGATAATAATGAGTTATTTAAAACTAGAGCTCTAGAGTTAGAGTCTACTCGAGTATTAAAAAATTCATATTTACATCTTATTTATAAAGTATTAAACTAAATGCTATACTATATATATTATAATTAATAAAAAATACTATGAGTATATTTGATGTAGTAGATAACCTGGTTTCTGGTTCAGGACCAAAAAAAATAAACAAAACGGGTATTCGAGAGATTCGTTCATCTTTATCATCTAATGATTTTTCAATCGAAAAAAGAAACGACGCTGAGGCTATGTTTACCGGCCTGGGAGAAAAAGCTGTAATAGCAAAAATAAAGTGGCTTCGGGAAAATAAATCTAAACATAAATTTACCCCAACTCAAATTGATAAACTTGAAGAATTACTTATATCTAGATTCTAACTTTATCTCTTGATCGGCAGACGTAAACAGAAAGTGGAACCTTTATCCAAACCATTTGATTCAGCCCAAAGCTTGCCATTATGATGAGAGACAATCTTTTTAGCAGTATATAAACCAAGGCCCAAACCCTCTGTTTCCATTAATCTAGCATTCTTGGCCCGAAAGAAATGACGGAAAAGTCTCTTAAGATCCCAGAATGTCATACCAATGCCAGTATCCGTTACTTTTAGAGTAATGGATTTTTCATCTATTTCAAAGGAAACCATAACCGAACCATCATTGGGGGTATATTTTATAGCATTATCAATAAGCATATCTACCACGAATTGAATCTTGGCTTTGTCTATTATAACCATTGGCAATTCCCGGCCAGAATCAATGGAGAAATTAATTTTCTTATTTCTTATCATTGTTGAATATTTACTAAGTGAAAAACCAGCAATTTCTCGCAAAGAAACGGCTTCAAAAGCATAATTTAGCCTTTTATCAAATTTAGCAAAGCCCACTAGTAAATCTACAATCTCCATCAAACGATCATTGGCCTTTTGCATTTCCAATAATAAATCTTTTTTTTCTAGCAAAGTAATATCTTTTTGCAACATATCTATAGTCCAGCGAATACCAGTCAGTGGGGTCCTAAATTTATGCGTCACTATAGTAATGAACTGATTTTGAATTTTATTATTCTCCCTTTCACGATATAGAAAAGCTAGGACAATTGATAAAATCAAAGCAGTAGAAATAGCCGGTATTACCGTATTTGAGAGTCCTTTGAGATATAAGGAATTATTAAAAAAATTAATAATAAACAAAAAAGCTAAAGCTAATATTACAAATAAAATAAATAATGAATTACTGCTTTTTTTCATGACTATTATAATTTAAAACATGGATAGTGTCCTTGGCTATTTGCCCCATTTCATCTGTTTTTCTGACTAAGACTTTAACCCGCCCAGTTTCACTATTCGGGCAGGCTATTACACCATAATCTGAAATATCAGCATCTATTCCCTCGCTTTTATCATTAATTATCTTATTAATCTTAATGCCCAATGAAGCTAAACTCTCACAAATCCTTTCCCTCATTATAAAGGACCTTTCCCCAACCGTCGCTGTAAAGACAATACTATCCAAACCGCCAAGTACCACATAATATGACCCAATCTGTTTTTGAATTTTATAAGCATACATTTCCAAGGCCAATTTCGCCTGCGAATTCCCCTCAGTCTCAAGTTTTAATAAATCCCGGACATCAGAACTTTTACCGCTGACACCTAAAAGACCGCACTTTGTATTTAAATATTGTTTAAGTCTCTTGGCATTTAAACCAAGCTTTTCAACTAAAAAAGCAATGGTGCCAGGATCAATATCACCACCCCTAGTTGCCATCATCA
>CAYUVX010000105.1:0-2814 GCA_964448325.1 uncultured Candidatus Saccharibacteria bacterium | reverse complement strand
GCATCTTTACTAATGGTGATCCCTTTTTTAGACTGAGAAAGACGATATCCTAAATAATTTTCATAAACAGTTCCCAAAACATCAGCCGGCATCGCTTTAAAATCATATTCGTAATAGCCTTTTTTGCCATATAAAATATTTATTACTTTTTCAGTTGCCCCACTATATTCTTTCCATTTTTCAAAAGGATGTTCAGAGAAAAGATTTGAATTATAGATTTTATCCAATTCGCGGAATTTTTTAATCATAGATTCATATAAATCTTCTTTTCTTCCTTTGGATTCCCAATCTCTGATTAATGGTATTAAGGTTGGTGGTTCTATCCCTCTATCTTCGGCTACCCTAAGAAAAATAAGCCTATCAAGAAGCCTTTGAACACCTTCATCTAATAAATCTTTATTTACCCCAGGATTCATTTGGGACAAGTTATGTGTAAGAATTTCTCGACATTTATCTAAATCTTTATAAAGAAGGGCGCTAACTGAAATTTTTTGTAATTTTTTACCGATTTTCTCCGCTTCTGTATCAATTAAATTTTTTTCAAAAGCTTCTTTAGATAAAAGCCAAAGCTGATCGAATCTTTCAATATATTGTGTATAGGGGATATCAAAAAATAATTTGTCTGTTAGTGATCTATCGATAACTTGCGCATTAAAAACTTTTAGATTTTCAAAATCAGTTAATATTGCCCAAGTTGCGCCTTTGTTCCAAGAATATTTAACAGCCTGGTTAGCATAATCTTCTCGGTTTAAATCAGACTTAAGAGATTTTGCTTCGAGATAAAATTTGAGTCTTTCATTTAAATAAAAACCGTAATCAACACGGCCTGAAGATTGATGCTCTTCAGCAGTTACTTCATTTTTATCATCAACGGACCAACCTAGAGTTCTAAAAAGAGGCAATATGAAATCCTTTTTTGTTTCTTCCTCTGTATATTTGGAAATCAAACCAGAAGCCTTTATTTTTTCATACTTTTCTACCAACTCACGAATTTTTTGTTTCGCTTCGTCTTTAGACATCTTGGCCTATTTTAACACTTCCAGCTTTGACATGTGTATATATGTTTTGAAAAGTTCTATTTAACTCATAACAAGTTAAACAAAGTCATACTAAGTGAAGATAAGTCTAATAAAGGGCCGATAATACGGGACAAAGTCCTTGACAAACAATTTCATATCCTCTATATTAAAGTTGTTGATACGGAACTCGTTCTTAAGAAGGGCGGGTGTTAGAGAGATAGATATATAGATACTATTTTTCTGACACCCGCTTTTTTGGTGTCAGTCAAAAAGGACTATTATTATGGCACCAAAAATTAATTCGAAAAACAAAACTCTAAAACTTCAGAATGAGACCCCTGAGAAGTTTGATGCCCCCATGAAATCTCTGATTAACAGCTCCTGGTATAACACAATAGAAAGATTAAGGGAGTCTGAAATGCATTTAATTAAAACTATCAGTTTTATAGTTAATCCTTTTGGAATATTTCCAACTTCAACACAGCCTAAATTATTAGAGCAAATGAATAATACTGAACTAGATTTTGGTATTTCAATCTCCACCGAAGGAAGATTTTATTTTAATGACCAATTAATACCAACTATATCTACAAATTCTAAACATGGAAGGTTATTTAAATTACTTTTAACAAATGACGATAATTATGTAAGCGACAACCAAATTATTGAAGAACTGGAAATATGTGACTTCCGAGGCGTTGGCTTTATACGTAGAGATATGAAAAGCTCATTAAGAAAATTTGGTTTTAAAGTGAATTTGTATAGAGAAAGAAAAAAAGGTTATAGATTGCTTGATATTTCCAGACCTACAAGCTAATTTCCCCGTTATTTCCCTTATTGCTCCCGTTTTAGTTTATGTCGCAAGCCCTAGAATTAAGGATAGAAATGGAAAAACTAATTTGGCATACAGAAAAAAGGGTGGTAAAAACTTTGTCTTTTTATAAAGACAACCCCCGTTATATGCCTGACTTCCAGGATAAACAGTTAATCAAGAGCCTGAAAATCTACAACCTTGTGGAAATTCCTGCTATTGATTTAGATGGGACACTGATTGCCGGAAATCAGAGAGTAAAGATAATGATGAAACTTGGAAGAGGGAACGAGGAAATTGATGTTAGGGTCCCAAACAGAAAATTAACTAGAGAAGAGTTCGAAAAATACAATTTAATTAGCAACAGGGTTTCCGGTGAGTGGAATTATGAGATTTTAAAAAACTTAGAAATAGAGACCCTTCTGGAATCTGGTTTCGACGATTCTGATTTTTCTCACATCTTTGATGAAGTTTTAAGCGTTGAGGACGATGAATTTAGAGTTGATGAGGAAATTTCTAAGATTAAAACCCCGAAAACCAAATATGGGGATTTAATTATTCTTGGGAACCATCGGCTTCTCTGTTTTGACAGCGCCGACCCTGAAGCGGTTAATAAGCTTGTCGGGAACAATAAAATCAACATGCTTAATTTTGACCCAATTTTCAACATTGGGCTCGATTATAACAAAGGAATTGGTACTGAGGGAAAATACGGTGGCAAAGTTAACGATAAAAAAAGCGACCCCGAATATCGCAAGTTTTTAAAGACTGTGCTTCAAAACGGTTTGGATCATTGTTTACCTGATACCCATGTATTTTGCTGGTGTGACGAAAGATACATCGGATTGCTACAAAGCCTTTATTCAGAACTTGGAATAGATAATAAGCGTGTTTGCCTCTGGATAAAAAATAATGCCTCACCAACCCCTCAAGTGGCGTTTAATAAGGTTTTTGAGGCGTGTACTTATGGAACCCGTGGCACAC
>CAYUVX010000104.1:0-2822 GCA_964448325.1 uncultured Candidatus Saccharibacteria bacterium | reverse complement strand
AAGCTTTAGCATAGATATTCATAATTGCTGTGGTCAGTGGTAAAATCCCACCATTACACTGTGAGGCATAAACGGCATTGGACTGACTGTGCCAGAAAATAGCCGCTTTAAAATTATTTTTTATAATAAAATCCTTCAAAGCCCTGGCCTCGGGTTCGGAAAATGGTATGGTACCAGCGCTAACAATATTTCCCTTCCAAGTACTAGTAGCTTGCCAATTACAATCAAAATTTCTATTAAGATCAACAGCATTTGCATTAAAACGCCCAGTTCCGTTTGAAAGATTTTCTAATATATCAGTAGTGACAAAACGCCCCTCTTTTTTTGTAACCTGATACAGCCCATCAGGATTAGCCGAAGGAATAATCGTGACAGAAAGGCCTTCAAGAAAATCCGTGTCTTGATCACTTAAATAATCAATAAATTTATAAGCTAACAAAACGCTATTCCATTCATAACCACCATGGATACCACCAACAAAAAGTAAATTCTTTTCCCCATCACCAAAAGTATAAGCCTCTATTTTCCTGCCTTCCACAGAGCTACCAATAATAACATATTTCGGACTTAAATTAGTTTCTATAATGTCTATTACCACTGGCTCTTGCTGACTGGAGAAAATATACCAGCTCAAACCTAGTACAACAAAAATAATAACTAAAACCAGCGCCCGTCTGACAAAGAAAGGTCTCATTATTTAGCGTAATATTTAAGCAAAGCCTCTATCCCCGCTTTATTTTTAGACCACTCCAAGTCCTGATGATTCGTTAAAAGAACGCTTATTGCTGGAATTTTTTCTTTGGCAAGCCAATTCACCATATCACCAGTTATTTCATAAAAATTAAATTCCTCAAAAGCTGGATAACCAGAAGCTTTGGCATAAGTATTGGTTAAAGTTTTTGTCTCAGGCAAAACACCGTTATGACAACTGGATGAAAATACTCCACCAGCTGCACTATACCAAACCACAACAGACTTTGGCGCATTAGTTTGAATATAATTTTTCACAGCTAAACTTTCAGGCTCAGAAAAAGCAGATGTCCCACCACTAACATTTTTATTCTGCCAAGTAGCAGTTGCTTGCCAATCACAATCAAAATTACGATTCAAATCCACATTGTTTCCATTAAAGCGTCCGGGGACAGTTTCTGCTTCTGCTTTTGGAACATCAGCTAAAGTAAAACGAGTGCTGGTACCAACCACTTTATTCAAGCCATCTGGGTTCAAAACCGGGATCACAGTAACTTTTACATTAGCTGGTATAATATTAGGATTTGCTTTCAAATAATCCAAAGCCTCAAAAGCAACTAGTGAAGTATTCCATTCATAACCACCATGGATACCACCAACAAATAAAATCTCCGTCTCCCCCTCACCTAAATGGTAAGCTAAAATATTTCGCCCTTCAACGGATTGCCCTATCACAGTCTCTGCTTTGTTTTGCAGATCAGTACTTGTAGCATTGGATTCACTATCCATACCATCAATTTTTGAATTATCAATTACGACCACGCCATTAGATGATTTATTAATAAAATAATAAACGCCTAGCCCAACAAGTGCAATAACTATGATTGCAATAATTATCTTTTTCATAATACTTCTATTATAGCATATATATCCTTTGTAAACACAATAGCTATAAATTCAAAAAAAACCTTTAATTACGGCCGTACAATAAAGATATTAAATGAGAAGAAATGAAGTATTTATTTTGATGAAATATCCTCTTCTTTTTTAATAACAGTTTCTTCTTTTTGAATAGTCTGAGTGGTAACTGTTTTTTTTACTGAAAGATTCAATAAAGCAAATACAATCATGGCAGAAAAAGTAATTCCAATTATATTTACTAAAAAAAGTAATAGAGCGCTACTAAACAAAGACCAATTAAATAATGATAAAGCAACCCCCGCTGTTGCAAGTGGTGGAACCAAGGAAACTGAAATAGCAACACCGGGCAGGGTTTCATTTAAATGTGGTTTGGTGACAGCAAAAGCCGCGGCAAACCCAGCGATAGCCGCCACTACGGCATACATCAAAGACTGAGATACTCCAATGCTCAAGACAAAAGAATCTAGACTCTCAGCATTATGATTAGAAAAAAGTAAACCAATTACAATACTAGCAATAATGGCAAAAATAAACGATTTAACAATTGTATAAAGGGACCGGCTAATTAATTTCTCATTAGCAACAATAATTCCAAGCGAAAGAGAAAGTAATGGGTAAAGCAAAGGGGCAATCAACATACTACCTACTAAAATAATCGTATTATTAAGTAAAATAGCAAAAGCGGCCATAGAAACAGAAAGGGTAAGCATCAGGAAAAAATCCTTTCGTGGAGTAGCATGCTGAATAATCCCCTCAACAGCAACATTCTTCTCAGCTTCTGAAATATTATCAAAAATTCCTCTAAACATATTACAATGGATAATAACATATAATAATTTGAAGTGCCACATTTGCTCTTTATCTTTCAAAAGTTTTCTGCTAGTATATAAATGTTCTTTTTAATAGAAGAATAATATTCCGTGGCCTTATGGCTGTGGAGTAAAGTATATTCCGTGGTAGCTCAGCGGTAGAGCGATCGCCTGTAGGAGAGAATCTTGCAGCTTCCTAAAGTAATTTAGGTTGAAAAATGAGGTGAATTGCTGGAAACCCAAACGTGTTATAAAACAAGTGGGCAATCAGCAGCCAAGTCCTGAGAGAAATCGAAGGAAAGGTTCAGAGACTATCTCGCAAGAGAGTACCCCGATGTTTATCGGAGGAAGCGCCCCACATCCCACTCAGTAAAATGAAGGATGATGATATAGTCCATACCA
>CAYUVX010000103.1:0-2878 GCA_964448325.1 uncultured Candidatus Saccharibacteria bacterium | reverse complement strand
TGCCTTGAAAAGGCAATGTCCTAACCGATAGACGATAAGGCCAAATACGATATTAAACTTTAATGAACCCGGCTCCATCCTTACAGGATCTGTACACCTTTCACATTTTGAATACAAAACGTTCAAGGTCCTGCGCTTGGGTCCCTAATCCCAAGCTCACCTCTCAAAGGCAATGTCCTAACCGATACCTGCCCGCTCCCGAGAGTACTCGCGAGGGCAGGCGGGGACGATAAGGCCAATATTTCAACCGCTATGACGCTTGCCCGAATTTGTAATCAAAGGCGGGATAAGGCCAATGGGGAGATAATAACATTTTTTAGGATAATTTCAAATGAAATATATAAAAGAAAAGAGACACCATGGCAACGCGGATAGTTGTGGGATGGTGTCTCTTGGGTTTCGTGGTGAAGTGAGCTACCCCAGTGAACCTTCCTGGTAGTAGAATGGGCCTGTATCTTTTTCGGACCTTGAGGTGTGAACTTGTAGCGATCTCCTCCTCGGCGGTATTTGACTTTTGATTCTTTTTACTTCCGCCAACACCTTAGTGTAGAGGATTGGAGAATTGTCATCTTTGAAATTCAGTGTCTCTCTCACTGCAGTGGAATCATCGATAATTCTACCGACAGACGCCACTTTTTTTTGCTTGCATATCGCCTTATCTGCGTATTTATGAACTTTAGCAGATGTTTCCACAGTATTTCCTTTCTCCTGACCTCAGGATTTTGTTTATTCAGGATTATACACCCTGTCGCCACCACCACATTGAAAGAGCTTCCTCTGTCAATTATAGCGCATATTATAGTGATTTGTCAATAGAGAGAGAATCTCATTATTGGAAAAGCTCTTCCACCACAGCCTTTACGTCTCCGCCGTCAGCCATACCTTTAAATTCTTTCATTAGGGCCCCCATAAATTTACCCATGCCAGCTTTATCAGTAATACCTAGCTCTATTTTTTTTGCTTCAGCAATTTTTTTAATTTCTTCTCTACTCATCATGGCCGGTAAAAAAGTTTCTAGAATTTTTAATTCTGCCTCTTCATTGGCAACTAAATCCATTCTATTCCCTTTGGTAAACTGTTCAACGGAATCCTTTCTTTGCTTTACCGCTCTTTTAATTACAGATAAGGCTTCATCATCTGTCAGCTCGTCCTGGGGGGTTTTTCCTTTGGCTACGGATTCGTTTGTAAAGCTAGTAATTAATCCACGTAAAACTGTAAGTCTGACAGAATCTTTGGCGACCATTGCTTCTTTTATACCAGCCCGCATGTTTTGTTGTATAGACATAAACTTTATATTAATTGATATATGTGAATATTAGCATAATTTATGTTAGAATTGTAGCCATGGAAATTATATTAACAATTCTTTTAGTTTTGGTTTTAATAGCCCTGGGTATTTTGATTTGGCTTAATTTTAAAAAGAGAGAACCTGAAATTAAAAAGGATGATACGGGACTTAATCTTATTTTACAGCAGATGAATGAACTTACTCGTGCCCAACACGAGCTTACCGGTAAGGTAGATATGAAAATGGGTGAGGCCTCAAAAAATATGAACGAAACGGTTCGAACTCAGTTTAGTGAGTCTGCCAAGCTGATTAAGGATGTAACTGAGGGTTTGACCAAGCTTGATGAGACGAATCGTCAGGTAGTGGGTTTTACTGATCAGCTACAATCCCTACAGGATATTTTAAAAAATCCAAAACAGAGGGGGATATTAGGCGAGTATTATTTAGAGACCTTGCTTAAAAATGTTTTACCACCCGGTAGCTTTGAAATGCAATATAAATTGGGGAAGGATGAAGAGGGTAATGATTTGATTCCAGATGCGGTAGTTTTTGTGAAGGAGAAAATAATACCCGTGGATTCCAAATTTTCGCTGGAAAATTATAATAAAATAATAGAGCAGAAGGATCCGGTGGAAAAAGAAAAGCTGGAGAAACTTTTTGTAAATGATTTGAAAAATAGAATTACCGAGACGGCAAAATATATTCAACCAAGTAAGGGGACAATGGATTTTGCTTTTATGTTTATTCCGCATGAGGCTATTTATTATGATTTATTGATAAATAAAATTGGGGCTTTGAAGGAAGAAACGGAAAGTCTGATACAAAGGGCAGCATCAAAATATAAGGTGATAATAGTTTCTCCAACCTCATTTTTGGCTTATTTGCAGACAGTGCTCCAGGGTTTGAAGGCAATGCAGATTGAGGAAAGCGCCAAGGATATTGTAAAGCGTGTGGGGGAGCTGACTGTGCATTTAAAAAAGTATGCGGAAAAATATGATAAATTAGGTAAGTCTATTGTGACCGTGGTGAATCAGTATTCTGATGGGTCAAAGGAATTTAAGAAAATTGATAAAGATATAGTGCGAATTACCGAGGGGGAAAAAGAACTTGGCTATGAGCCCTTGGAATTAGAAAAGCCGGATATGGAAGAGTAATAACGGCAGAAATGAAACTGTGCTTTTTCTTTGCACGATAATAATTTTGTCGTCACAAAATTATTTCTCTACTCCCTCGATTTTCTGCTGAAAATCTCAGTCCGTAAGGCACGAAAAAGCACAGTTTCATTTCTGCCTTGCTTTTTAAAATAATTCGTGTAATATACACGGTATGGAATTTGCCGTGATAAAAACAGGGGGAAAGCAATACAAAGTCGCCGTGGGCGATTCTGTTAAGATTGAGAAAATCGTGGGTGAATATAAGGAAGGTGACAAGCTGACTTTTGATCAAGTTCTATTGGTGGATAATGGCAAGGATACAACTATTGGTATGCCAACTATCAAAGGCGCCGAAGTAAAGGGAACCTTAGAAAAAATTGGCCGGGCCCAGAAAATTACTGTTATTCATTATAAACAAAAGAGCCGATACTTTAAG
>CAYUVX010000102.1:0-2920 GCA_964448325.1 uncultured Candidatus Saccharibacteria bacterium | reverse complement strand
TTTCCTTCTGGTCGTTATCCTCTTGGCTGGTGTTCTTTATGCTGGATCCTTTAGCCCCACACCAAGCCATCCAGATATTTCTTTTGTAAATTTAAGTGATATATATTCCAAACTAGAAGATAGTACTAGTGCCACTTCCTCACGTTCCTTTGCTCCAGAATCCACTCCAGCCGAAACTAATTACACTCTCCAAGCTATCTATAATTTAATTTCTACTCCATCAGCAGATTCTATTATTCTTGGTGAGACTATCCGTGGTGTGGAGGGAACGTATGATATATCTAATCTCACCCCTGATCAAGTTCGCGCAGATATTTCTTATGGTACTAGTTCCGTGGGAACGTGGGTGGCGGAACCTGCTCCGGTGCCTGATTATGTGGTGACAGGGGATGGAGATGGTTCAGACGGAAGCCCAAATGGAAATTATTTTGAAAATGGTACTGAATCTGACCAGCCAAGGTATATTGGTCCTTCACCTGCTGATACTTTTAAGATATATTTTGATGGCTCAGGGAGTTGGTCAATAAGAACGTATCCAGTCCCTAATATAAATGGTTTTTTTGGTCCATCGCCAGCTATTGAGGGTAGTTATCTTGGCACGGCTGAATACACAGGTAGCGTTACAGTTAGTGCTGGATCATAATTTTATTTCTGATTTTCTAACCATTCGAACACCTTCTCATTCGTTAGCATCATTTCCACATAGGCTTTGGTGCGATCTTCAGTGGCGTCCTTATATGTTTTTAATAAATTTTCAACTTCTTTTTTTACTATTTCCGGATCTGCTTCTATTTTTTCCTCTAAAGCAATCTTGGTAATAATTAGTTGCACTTTTGCCCTCTTCTCAGCGTCAGGCATCCATTCTTTAGCCAAATCTTCTTTAGATTTTTTTAAATGCTTTAAGTAATCATCAATCTTTAAACCAGCGCGTGAAATATCATCCTCAAATTGCGCCTGCATCTTTCTTAATTCATTCTCTACTAAGACTTTTGGCATAGTGATTTTGCTTTCTTCTAGGATCTTTTCAATGATCGCCATTCTTTTTTTATCTTTGGCTTTGAATTCTTTTTCCTTCTTTATTCCTTCCCTTATTTTATTTTTAAAGTCTTCTACCGTGGCAAACCCGCCTGCTCCCGAAGGGCGGGCAGGAGCACCAAGTTTTTTTACCCACTCCTCATTTACTTCTGGTAAATCTAGTTTCTCGTTTTCATCATGCTTTTCACCTTCCGCATGAGTGTGATTTTTTTGAGCATAGTTTTTTCTTATTTCCTCAATAGTTTCTTCCAATTCTTTTTCCGTTGCTTCACTCGGCTCTTCCTTTTCCTTATTTTCTTTTTCGGCAATTTTTTTATAATCCGCTAATTTAATTTCCGGCATTATAGGTCCTGTGATTTTAAATTCTAATGGATTTCCCAAGGCAATTTTTGTGATTTGAATCTGGGGCATAGTAATAAAGTTTGCTTTTGCTTCCGTAATTATATCGGCAAAAGCCTCATTGATGGCAAAATCTGCCATCTCTGTATAAAGAGCTTGTTCACCTATATGCTTTATAAGCATTGCTTCTGGCACATGTCCAGGGCGAAAACCAGGTAAGGATAGACTTTTTTGAGCTTTTGCAATGGCTTTGGCTCGGTGCTTATTAACTATTTCAGCCTCTATTTCACACTCTATTTCTACTTCGGAATCTGCTAAATCCTTTGTCCCTAAAATTTTATATTTTTTCATAATTCTTTGAGTCTAACTGATTTCATTCTCTTTTTCAAGCTCGGCAAATGTATAGCGTACTTTTCTGATGAAAAAAACATAAATAATTATTAGCATAATTAGAATTACAGTTAATGCGATATGAAAATAATTAAGATAGTTACCTACTTTTTGGTAAGAGCTACCTAGATAATATCCTATACCTATTATGAATAATATTTTTATTCCAGAGATAATTGTGCAAAATCCTAAGAATTTTTTAAATGGATACTTTGCCAAACCAGCACTAATTAAAAAAGGTATAGCTACACCATAAGCTAATTTAGCAAAAGATAATGTTTTTCCTCCATGCTTGAACCACATTGTGTTTAATGATTTTTCAGCAGTAAGACTGAGCCCTATTTTTTGTTTATATTTTTCTAAAAATTTTTTCTTATTACCATATCGTCCAATATTATAGTAAATAGTGTCTGGGATTAAATCTCCAAACAGGATAGTGATAAAAGTTAGAGTAAAATTTAAAGTTCCTAATGAAATAAAAAAACCACAAACCAAAGCTACCATGGGGCCCTCAAGTACTGAAATAGGAAAGATTATTAAATATTTATAGGTGCTGATTAGACTTAATAGGAGTGTTGACATATAGATATTATATCATGAATACAAAAAACCGACAGGCTGTATTTTGCCTATCGGTTTTTTAATATACTAAATATACTTAATCTAACACATTTAGATCTAAATTATCTAAATCTGTCTGGATATCATCTATTTCTGTTGATGTTCCTGTGGTAACTTCAATTGAATTTGGACTAACTTCTTTTTGCTCTTGAATTTTTTCTATTCTATTACCAATGAAATACCAACCGCCAGCAATAATAAGAATAATAATTATTATTGCTCCAACAATTGCACCAGAGCCACCGGACTTTGGTTCCAGTATGATTGGATTAGGTGTTTCCATATTTGGCTGATTTTGAATTTGGTCACTCATATTTTTTATTATAATTAATTATTTTGATAAACTTTTATAAATTTAGTCGGTTGTTGTTGCCGTCTTGATCGGCTTGGCTGGCAAAACTTTTGTTATTTCTTTTATCGTATCGACCAATAGGGCATGTGTTGCCCTTGCTAATGTCCTGATATTATTTTGAACCACGCGAATTTCCTGGAATAAAGTAGTTTTATTTTCTTCGGTAACTTCAGTATTTATTAA
>CAYUVX010000101.1:0-2945 GCA_964448325.1 uncultured Candidatus Saccharibacteria bacterium | reverse complement strand
TCTAGATGTTTTATCCAAGGCTCCTATTTTCGTAGACGATCAACCAGCTAATAATATCTTAAAGATGCGCGGAGTAGTACGCCGATTAAAGAATGAAAAAGGCATTGGCCTCGTGGTAGTGGACTATTTGCAACTTATGGCTCCTGTTCAAAATAAGAACAATGACAATGTTGTTCAACAAATTACTGAGATTTCTCGTTCCCTAAAACATTTAGCTCGTGAATTTGATGTACCAGTTTTAGCGCTTTCTCAGCTTTCCCGTGCGGTGGAGCAACGTGGTGGCCGCCCTCGACTTTCGGACCTTCGAGATTCCGGTTCTATTGAGCAGGATGCCGATGTGGTTATGTTTATTCATAGTGAAGATAGATATAAGGATGAAGCGGAACACACAAATATTACAGAAATACTTATTGAAAAACACAGAAATGGTCCGACCGGTGTGGTCCAGCTATATTTTGATAAAAACAGAACAAGTTTTATGGATATTGATAGAAATTCTGATTTCAAGGATTTTGATACCGCCAATAAAACTGAGGATACGGCATTCTAATTACTAAAAATATGGACAGCATAGAAAAACTAACAGAAGTATTTAAAAGTTTCCCAGGTATTGGCCCACGGCAGGCTAAACGCTTTGTCTATTTTTTATTGAAGAAAAATAAAAATTATATTACTGAATTTACATCTCTAGTAAAAGATTTGCAAAATGAAATAGTAATATGTTCAGAATGTTTTCAATATTTTACTAAAGGAAAGCAAAACTCAGATATTTGTAATATTTGCCAGAGTAAAAACAGAGATAATAATGTTTTGATGATTGTGGCCCGGGATATTGATTTGGAAAATATTGAAAAAAGTCATTTCTTTAATGGAAAATATTTTGTGCTGGGGGGTACAATACCGATTCTAGAGAAAAATCCAGAGCAAAGAATTCATTTACGAGAACTACTCATGACTATTGAGAAAAAGTCCAAAGGGGATCTAAAGGAAATTATTCTTGGCTTTAGTATTAATCCAGAAAGCGAATATACTGCAAACTTTATTATTCAGGAATTAAAACCACTTATTACAAAATATAATTTAAAGATCTCTCATCTCGGCCGTGGCCTCTCCACCGGCACCGAATTAGAATACTCGGATGCCGACACCATCAAAAGCGCCTTGGAAAACAGGAAATAAAGGTAAAAATATCATATTATTTTTTTCTCTTAATTGACGCTTTAATAAATTCAGTGAAAAGTGGGTGTGGTGCTAAAGGACGAGCAAGGAACTCTGGGTGAAATTGAGTGCCAAGGAAAAAAGGATGAACGGATCTTGGTAATTCAGCTATTTCCATCAAAATACCATCTGGGGACTTACCAGAAAAAACCAAACCTGCCTGAACTAATCTCTCAATATATTCTGGATTAACCTCATAACGATGCCTATGCCTTTCATGAACAGCATCCTGCCCATATGCTCCCCTAGCAATAGTTCCCCTATCTAGAATGGCTTCATATGCCCCTAGACGCATTGTGCCACCGTAATTTCCACAGGCAATTTTTTCTTTTTGATCTGGCATTATATCTATGACCAAATTTTTAGAATTCTTATCTATCTCCGCCGTATTGGCATCCTTTAATCCAAGAACATTCCTAGCGTATTCAATAACTAAAAGTTGCATGCCATAGCAAAGTCCAAAGTATGGAATTTTATGTTCGCGGGCATATTTTATAACCATTAAAATTCCATTTATACCAGTGGATCCAAAACCCCCAGGAACCAAAATACCATCATATTTGTTTAAATCAACTAGTTTTTTCTTATCATCTTCAAAAGTCTTTGATCCGATATAATGTAACTTTACTTTATGATTTAATTTATATGCCGAATATTTTAATGCCTCCAGAACAGAAATATAAACATCTGAAAGAATAAATTCCCCCGAGCTGAAATATTTTCCCACCACAGCAATATTCACTTCCTTTTTCACTGACTTTGATTTTTTAACAAATGTTTTCCACGGACCAAAATCAATTGGTCTTTTCTTTAAATCTAGTTTTAAAACATTACATAAAACATTACTCAAATTATCCCTTTCAAAATTTATTGGCACATCATAAATACTTTCTACATCCGGCGCCGAGATAACTCCCTCAGGTGGAATATTACAAAACATTGCTATTTTATCCTTGCGCTTTTGATCCAGCGGAGCAGATGAGCGAGCGATAATAACATCCGTCTGAATACCGGCACTATTTAGTGTCCGAGAAGCATATTGTGTTGGCTTGGTTTTCATTTCCCCGATTTTGGAAGGAATAGGCAAATAACTCACCATTACAAAAGCTACATCATTATGAGAACGGCTTTTCATCATACGAGCGGCCTCAAGAAAAAGCATATTTTGATATTCCCCTATTGTGCCACCAATTTCGATAATCGTAATATCAGAATTAGCTTTATCACTAGCCTGTTCAATTCTCTTTATTACTTCAAAAGGAATGTCTGGCACCACCTCAACATTTTTTCCCTTATACTCCAAATTTCTTTCTTTGCGAATTACTTCCTGATACACTCGCCCCGTGGTCATATAATTTGTTCGTGACAGACTAATATTAAGAAAGCGTTCATAATTTCCCATATCCTGATCCGTCTCATCCCCATCCTCTAGCACAAATACTTCACCATGTTCAGTTGGGTTCATAGTTCCAGCATCCACATTAATATAGGGATCAATTTTAATTATAGTTACTGCAAAACCGCGCGCTTTTAAAATGGCTCCAATAGATGAAGCCGCTATCCCCTTACCAACACCAGACATTACCCCTCCCACCACAAAAATATATTTATGCTTCTTGTTTTTCATTGAACTATTGTAGCAAATTTATATAAAAAAAAGAACCCCAAATAGGGGCCCTGCCCGCCTTCATGTAGTCGGGAGCAGGCGGGGGTTTTACTTAATTGAA
>CAYUVX010000100.1:0-2945 GCA_964448325.1 uncultured Candidatus Saccharibacteria bacterium | reverse complement strand
CTTAACAGAGGATCATTTTTGAGGCAGCCCAAAAAGGAATTTCATTGGGAGGAACGAGTTTGTATATTACGCATTTTCCTTGTCCTGTTTGTACGAAGTTGATCATTTTTTCAGGAATTAAACATTGTTTCTTTTCAGAGGGAGCCTCGAATTTGAGTGGGGAAAAACTTTTGAAATTGTATGGCGTTAAATTATTAGAAGTTAATATTTAAAATAACATGAGACAATATTTAGATTTGCTTAAGGACGTATTAGAGAATGGGCAAGGGAAAAGTGATCCACATGGTGTTGGTAGTATTGCTGTATGTGGTCGAACAATTAGGTTTGATTTATCTACTGGAAAGTTTCCCTTACTTACTACAAAAAAATTATCCTTTAAATTTATTGCTTATGAACTTCTTTGGTTTTTGCGTGGAGATACGAATATACAATTTCTTAAGGAAAATAATGTATCTATTTGGGATGAATGGGCTACACCAGAAATATGTAATAAAATGGGATTGCCAGAGGGCGATGTTGGTAGAATTTACGGGGCACAATGGAGGCACTGGCGGACTATTGAAGGAAAAGAAATAGACCAGATAAAAAATTTAATTGATGGTTTAAAACAACATCCAGATTGGAGAAGACATATGGTTTCGGCGTGGAATCCAGAGGACGTCGAAAAAGTTTTTGTAGCGCCGTGTCACGGTATTTTTAAGTGTTTTGCTGTAAATGGGGAACTTTCTTTACACTTATTTCAAAGAAGTGGAGATGTTTTTCTAGGAATTCCTTATAATATCGCTTCATACTCCTTATTACTTCTTATGATTGCTCAGGTAACAGGATTAAAACCAAAAGAATTTATTCATACTATATCTGATGCTCATATTTATAATAATCATTTTGAACAGGCTAAGGAACAGCTTACAAGAGAGCCAAAAGAATTGCCAACTCTTAAATTAAATCCAAACATTAAGGATATTTTTGACTTTAAATATGAGGATTTTATTTTGAGTGATTATAATGCTGATCCAAATATAAAAGCTGAAGTTGCTATTTAAAAGGGGGATTATCCTATTGGGAAAAAAACAGTATCTGACTTGTTTTTGCTGTTTGTTTTAGGCGAAATAAGATGAAAGTGAAGATGGCAAACAGTGGCGCCGGTATAATTTGTGTCCCCAAATCTTAAAGCTAAAGCCCCACCCTTTATTTTAAATTTTTTTATTGTCCAATTTACCAATATTTTTACCGATTTTAAATCATTATTATTTAATTCACCAAAATTTTCTTTATGTTTTTTACTGATAATAATAAAGTGGTTTTCAGTGTTTTTATATGGCCAACTATTTTTTGTTATAAACCAACCAGCTAGAGTTTTTAAAATAGGCTCTTTATGATATTTAAAATTTTCTGGGCAGAAGGGGCATTTACCTTTTTTTTCAATGGATGAGATAATTTCTTCATACTCTCCCTTTCCTTTTGCAAACCTTTTATTTACTACTCTTTTTTTTAATTTATTTTTTGTGTTCATAAATTTTAAAATTATAGCCAAACTCATTTTTCTCATCGGCTTCATGCGGTTCTTCGCTGATTAAATTCCAGTCAGCCTTATTAAATTCTGGAAAAGAGACATCTCCTTCTGGAGTACAATCTACTTCTGTAATATATAATTTATTAGCAAATTGGATTGCTTGTTTGTAAACATTGGCTCCGCCGATAACAAAAATTTCTTCGTTTTTGGCCAGTTCCAGAACTTTCTCCCAACTAGCAAAAACTTCTGCGCCGATTATTCCTTCTTTTGTTTCTGACAAAACCAAATTTCTTCTATTTGGTAGGGGTTTACCTATCATATTAACAATAGAAAGAAAGGTATTTCGGCCCATTAAAACTGTTTTGCCAGTAGTGGTTTTGGCAAAATATTTTAAATCACCTAGTAGCTTCCAGGGTAAACCATTTTTAACACCGATTATTCCGTTTTTTGCAACAGCTGAAATTATTGATATACTCATATATTATTAATTCTTGAATTATATCATTTAATAGGCAAGCGTGCAGTCTTTACAAATTAGTGATATTCTAGGAGGATATTATTAACCTAATAAACACATGAAAGATAAACAAATTGAGAAATTGATTAAGGCAGAAGAAATTAGGCAAAAGAAAACTATTTCTTTGATTGCTTCAGAAAACTATGTGTCGGATGATGTATTAAAAGCCTTAGGCTCAAAATTTACTAATAAATATTCCGAAGGATATCCTGGTCATCGATATTATAAAGGGCAAACTTATACAGATAAGGTAGAAGAACTATGCCAGGACCGAGCCCTAAAGCTTTTTAAATTAAATAAAGAAAAGTGGGGAGTTAATGTTCAGCCTCTTTCTGGTTCACCAGCTAATTTGGCTGTTTATTTAGCTCTTGTCCCGAAAGGTGGAAAGGTTATGGGTATGTCCTTGGACCATGGCGGACATTTAACCCATGGACATAAAGTTTCAGCGACCGGAAAAATCTGGGTGCAGGTGGCTTATGGTGTAAATAAGGAGACAGAAGTTTTGGATTATGATGAACTTAAAAAGATTGCCATTGTTGAAATGCCAAATATGATTATTGCAGGGTATACAGCCTACCCTCGGATTGTAGACTTTAAAAAGTTTCGTGAAATCGCAGATAGTTGCGGAGCAATACTAATGGTTGATATGTCACATTTTGCTGGGCTGGTTGCTGGAGTGGCATATCCGTCACCATTTGAATATGCTGATGTTGTAACTACAACAGTGCATAAGAATTTGCGCGGCCCAAGAAGCGCTTTAATTTTTTCACGAAAAGACAAAACACAAACCAGTGCTAAAGGGAATGAAATTAGTTTCAATGTTTTAATCGATAAGGCCGTTTTTCCGGGGCTTCAGGGTGGCCCACATATGAATCAAATAGCGGCAGTGGCCGTTGCATTAAAAGAGGCAAGTAC
>CAYUVX010000099.1:0-2956 GCA_964448325.1 uncultured Candidatus Saccharibacteria bacterium | reverse complement strand
CATTATTTCTATATCGAGTAGCGGACTCACCACTCTGAGCATCGGTGTATTCTAAGCGATTTACGGTTCCACGGCCTCTGCCATTCATATCATAATCATCAATTATTACTCCGACTGAACCATCAGCAGCAACCACCGTAATTTGGTCCCTTTGAGTATCAAATATAGGAACTACAGTTCTGCTAAAAGTAACTTTTTCTTTACCAATTCTTAATCCATCACAATCATAATCTGTTCTTTCAGCACATCCAGCTCCAAGTACTAATGAAGTGGCAGCTGCCAATATAATTCCGGTTAATGATTTCATTTTTGAATATCCCTCATTTAATTAATATAGCTAATCAGGATAACTAGCCAATATAACTACTAAAAAGTAATATCTACTTATAAATCTTTCGGAAAAGGGTAAATAAGCCCAATTTCCCAAAAAGTTTAAATAGGAAAATAATAACTTACCCATTAACAACAAATATAGGTGATATTAAATGGCGATGAGCAAGAAAGATTTAGAAAAAAAAGAAAAATTATGGAAACAGGAAATTGCTGCATTAGAAGTAAAATGCCAGGGTGGCAGCGGAACTAAAGCAGACTATGAAGCGCTGGCTAAGATAAGAAAGAAAATGAAATAATTATTTTTATATTTTTTTACAAAAAAAAGAAAGAAATTAAAAAATTATTCTACCATAATTGTTCCTTGCATATTTGAATGAATCAGGCAGGAGTAGCTAAACTCTCCTTTTTCGGTAAAAGTATAGGAAACTGTTCCGCCCATCGGCAATTTTTCATCCACTATTCCATTATCAAAAGTTACGGTATGTTCAGAATCATCTGTATTAGTCCAGGTAACCTGATTCCCGGCTTTGATTTCTAACGAAACCGGCATAAATTGACCATTTTCAATAACAACGTCATAAGTTGTCCCTGGTGCTGCGATTACAGCACTATCTTCCGAAACCACTGTATCTGATTCCAAAACCAGCTGCGGAGCTTCAGTACAAGATACCATCAACAAAAACGCACACAGCATTCCAACCAATAAAATCCATTTCATATTATTTCACCATCCGATTGTTTTATACGATTATTTTTTTAGCGAATACTCCAATGAGAGGAATATCTCTTTCCTCACCCGATAAAGAGTAAATTAAGCCGATGAGCCATAAAATTAAGATTAATATCCATAAAGTGCCATAGATAATTCTTCCAAAAATAGGAATAACGCCAAAAATCCATCCGATAATATTTATAATAACCGCAGTAATAAACAATATTAATCCTTGCTTAGCATAAAACATTACATACTTGTTATCTTTTTTTAGGAACATTGCTAAAATGAATCCCACTATGTTTAGCACAATTCCTAATAGAGCAAAAAGTTTACTATCCGAATCGATTACTGTCTTTTTCATATTAAACACCTCTGGACGGGAATTAACCCAGGGGTATAAAATACTTTCTAAAAATTAGAATGGATCTGTTATCCCGAAACTGCTTTACATCCCAAAACTACTTTACATCTTTAAACTCGTCCCAAACTTCTTTTGGAGTCCGATAGTTTAAACTCATGTGCAGCCGTTTTTCGTTGTAATGCTGCACATATTCTTTTAAATCAGCAAAAGTACCTGTTGCGAATTCCGTTTTATAACTCAAAAAGAAACGTTCAGCTTTGCCATTAGTTTGTGGACGGTTTACCCGTGCTAAATAATGCTTAATCCCCAGCAATTCAAGCGTATTCCCAAACAGCGTATTTTTCTGATCCGCATTTGGATGATTTGCATAATATTGAACACCATGGTCAGTCATTATTGTGCAGGGCTTGCCATACTTGGCAATGCCCTCATAAAGCAAAGCGATAGTGTTTTCTGCTGTTGCCCGGTCAAATACGCCAGAGCTAACGACTAAACGCGTTCTGTCGTCTATGAACATAGCTAATTGCTTGTGGGTAAATGGATCATAAGACCAATCGGTATGCCACATATCGTTTGGGTTCGGCATCTCGAAGCGAACCCATTTTCTAGGTCGCTGCTTTTTAAAATTTGGAACCACTAAATCATTTTGAAGTAAGACTTTTTCGATTTGTCTATGGCTGATTTTGAAGCCTTTTTGCTTCAAAATTTGCTCCAAATGGCAAGCACCATACCCAAACCGTTTTCTTAAATCCAGAATCACAATTGTTGCGGTTTCATTTAAAATTGTTGGAGAACGTCCTGTTTTATGGTCTTTGAGTCCATCCCAGCCGTATTGGTCATAATTTCTAATGATATTAGAAACACTCATTCGGCTAATGTTTTGAGATAAAGCAATCTTTGACGTCGGAATTTTATTGAGATATTGCTTTACTATCCATATTCTTTTTTTTAAATTTAGTTTGTACATGATAACCACCAAAAGTGGTTATTATATGTAAACTAGTTATGGGATAGCACAAAAAATTAGAATGGATTTGATTAGAATATATTTCACTATAAAGGGTATTTTTATCAAAGATAAGCCAAAAACTTAATAAATCAGCCCAAGAAAGACTGCTAGATAACAGCCCCATCGTCTAGCGGACTAGGATAGTGCCCTTTGGGCATTAATGGGAGTCAGGCATTGACCTCGGTTCGAATTGCAATCAAATACAACGAAAGTCCGAGTGGGGCTATTTTTTTTCTTTGAGAGATTAGCGCTTTACTAACGGGTGTCCACAAACCTCCCAAAATGTAGTCACCTAAGACCAAAAGATTTAAATATGTGGTCACCTAATATATACCTATGTATCTGGAAAAAAGAAAAGTATTCACCAGGTAAGCACAATATTCAATCATTTAACACGTAAGCTTTCCAAGTACATTCTCCGAATTCACATCCTTCTATGCATCCATCCATACCGCCTCCTCCAGTGGCTAATAATCCTCTTACTTCAGGATTATTTTTTCTAGCTTGTGCTAATATTCCAGAAAGATCACCATATTTA
>CAYUVX010000098.1:0-2960 GCA_964448325.1 uncultured Candidatus Saccharibacteria bacterium | reverse complement strand
GAAAGATCCAAAATTTGCCTCACGAGTGGTGAGACGCTGTTTTCGTTGTGGCCGAGCAAATGGTTATATGAGAGACTTTGATTTATGTCGTATTTGTTTTAGAGAGTTTGCTAATCAGGGTAAAATTCCTGGCATTAAAAAATCATCATGGTAGGAGATCCAATTTCAGATTTAATAATAAGAGTAAAGAATGCCAGTCAGGCTCGCAAGGAATCAGTTTCTTTGCCTTATTCAAAACTAAAAGAAGCTATTGCCAGTGTTTTGGTAGCTGAAGGATATTTAAAATCAGTTTCTAGAAAAAAAACCAGCCCCACTTTGGAAATAGAATTAAGCTATCATAATGGTGAGTCTAAAATAAAAGAGGTCAAGAGAATATCAAAATTATCCAGAAGAGTGTATCAGGGGTTTGAGGATATTCACCCATCAAAAGGGTCTTATGGTAAAACTATATATTCCACTCCCAAAGGTATTTTAACTGACAGACAAGCAATCAGAGAAAAAGTTGGGGGAGAAGTTTTGTTCAAAATCTGGTAACGTTTAACAAAATCGCTCTACGAATATTACAAATAACTACGAAAATTTAAGAAAAATATGTCAAGAATTGGGAAAAAAGAAATATTAATACCGGATAAAACCGAAGTGAACATTGAAGGGGATTCTATCTCCGTCAAAGGACCTTTGGGTGAGCTGAAAAGAACTTTCCGTCACGGTATTAAAATGGAAATAAATGAAAATAAGATTTCTTTTTCTCCTATTGCTAAGAATCCTACCGTAGAGATGAATAGTCTTTGGGGAACCGTTTCCTCTTTGGTTAATAGTATGGTTTTAGGGGTAAATAAGGCTTTTGAGAAAAAACTTATTGTGGAAGGAATTGGTTTTAAGTCTGATGTAGTAGGTACTAATTTAGTTTTTAAATTAGGATTTTCACATCCGGTAACAATTGCTATTCCAGCTAATCTCAAAGTAACTTCTGAGAAAAACTTGATTACCGTTTCCGGAATTGATAAAGAATTTGTCGGACGATATGTGGCTGAATTGAGGGCTTTGAAGAAGCCAGAACCATATAAGGGTAAGGGTATCAGATATGAAGACGAAGTGATAAAGAGAAAAGAGGGTAAAAAGACAGTGTAAAACATGAAAAAACTAAATATTAAAAAACAAAAAGTAGAGAGAAGACATAAAAGTATAAGGTCTACTCTTTTTGGTACGGAGGAAAAACCTCGTTTGGCTGTTTTCAAGTCTAATAAATATATTTATGGACAATTGATAGATGATACCAAAGCCATTACGATATTTTCATTATCTTCAATGAAAGTAAAAGGTAAAACTTTTACCGAGCGATGTACTGAGACTGGTAAAGAAATAGCCAAGATGGCTTTGAATAAAAAGATTGAGGCGGTGGTATTTGATCGTGGTGGTTTTAAATATGTTGGCCGAGTAAAAGCTTTTGCGGAAGGAGCTCGTGCCGGTGGACTTAAATTTTAACGTTTAACGAATAAGAAAAATGACAGAAGAAATTAAAAAAGAAAATACCACAAATCCTGTTGCTCCTATAGCATCAGCACAAACTCCTGCTCAAGTAGCGGGAGGCCGACCTAGCCGTTTTACTCCTAGAGCTGGAGGATCAAGTGCCACAGGTGGATTCAGAGCTAAAAATCCTAGAAGGTCTAATTCTAGAGATAGCCGTCCACGTAATGAATTTGAGCAGAAAATGCTAAATATCAGAAGGGTTGCTCGTGTGGCTACAGGAGGAAGAAGGTTTTCTTTTAGTGTTGCTATTGTGGCTGGTGATAAGAAAGGCAAGGTGGGTGTTGGCCTAGGTAAGGCTAATGATACTTCGCTAGCTATTGATAAAGCCTTGCGTGATGCCAAGAAAAATATGATTACCGTTAATACTACCAAGACGATGTCCATTGCTCATGAAGTAGAATCAAAATATTGTAGTGCCAAGATAGTAATCAGACCGGCACCAGGTAGAGGAGTGGTGGCTGGTTCAGCTGTTCGTAATGTACTGGATTTAGCTGGTATAAAAGATATTACAGCCAAGATATTGTCTGGTTCCAAAAATAAATTGAATATTGCTAGAGCGGCGGTGGATGCCTTATCTAAACTTGGCCAAGCTCCTGTTAAAGAAGTGAAGAAGGAAATCAAAACAGAAGCAATTTCAAAATAAATAATATGCAAATACATAATATAAAAAGAAAGACAAAAAATAAAAAAACCATGATTGTTGGTCGCGGTGGAACCCGTGGTAAAACATCTGGTCGCGGAGGTAAGGGGCAGACAGCTAGGGCGGGGCACAAAGTTAGACCAGAATGGAGAGATATTATCAAACGTATGCCAAAGTTGCGTGGATATAGTTTTCAATCCATTTCAGGCGTCAAAAATCCAGTTATTTCTATTAATTTAAACTTAATTGAAGGTGCTTTTAAGGATGGATCCACGGTCAAGCCTTCTACTATTTTTGCCAAGGGATTAATTGAACATTACAAAGGTAAAAATCAAAAAATTAAAATTTTAGGTAGTGGTGAAATTAAGAAAAAGATTATGGTTGTTAATTGTGCTGTTTCTAAGAGTGCGCAGGAAAAAATCGAAAAAGCTGGTGGTAGTGTTAAATAGTTTATGGGGAAAATATAATGCAGAATTTCTTTAAAAAAATTAGTTTGATCTTTAGGGATTCTTCTTTGAGAAAGAGAATATTTTTTGTTACTGGCGCTTTAATTATTTTTAGATTTTTATCTACTATACCAGTCCCCGGGATTGACCCTCTCAAGCTTCAAGCTTTTTTTGCCAGCCCGGCCGGTGATATATTCGGTCTTTTCAATATCTTTTCTGGAGGTGGTTTGTCGAAATTGTCTATTGTGATGCTTGGAGTTGGTCCTTATATTACCGCTTCTATCGTGATGCAACTTTTGACTATGATCTTTCCCAAGCTTAAAGAAATGTATCAGGAAGAGGGC
>CAYUVX010000097.1:0-2986 GCA_964448325.1 uncultured Candidatus Saccharibacteria bacterium | reverse complement strand
TTTCGGGGGAAGCAATAATCCAAAAATTTGACTGCCTTAAACAATCTTGCACTGAATCAGCGTAGTTAATTTTATCCTTAAATTTATCTTTTGTATTATCAATTGCCAATATGTCAAAAACGTTTATTTTAATTCCTTTTTTTAACAATAACAATTGTTCAATAATTTTTATCGCCGGTGATTCTTCAATTACGCCAGTTTTGGGTTTATATGACAAGCCAAGAATAGATACAGAATTAGTTCCATCTTTCTTCAAAAGATTCTTTATTTTATTTATAAAATTATCAATCTGAAAATCATGTATTTGGTCAGTGGCTTCTGCTAATTTAGCATCTATTCCCACACTACCAGCAAAAGCCTGAAAAGCTCTGTTATCTCTTGGGAAACAAGGACCACCAAATGGTAAGCCTGCCTTGATATAGTATGGCGAGATCCTTTTATCTGCTCCTAGAGCTTTTGTTATAGCGTCGACATCCGCTCCTGGTATTCTCTCGCAAATATTCCCTAACGTATTAGCAAAACTTATCTTCATTGTGACAAAGGAATTGAGAGCAATTTTCATAATTTCGGCACTAACAAGAGACATCCTAGAAATATAGGGCTTATTATTACATAACTTTTCATAAATTGCTGATAATTTATCGCCAGCAGATTTATTACTTTCTCCAATCAAAACAACATCTGGATTGAGAATCCCATTAATTACATCACCCAAAGCAATAAATTCTGGGTTATAGCAAACACTAAAATTAACATTTAACTTTTTACCCGAGCTTTTTTCGATCAGTGGTATTAAGACTTTATCTATTGTAGTTGGCATAACCGTAGAATCCACAACAAACATATGATGAGTTTTTTTATTTTTCAAATAAGGAGCCATCGTTATAAAAACATTTTTCAAAAATTCATTAGAAAAACATCCATCCTTTTTTGAGGGGGTTGGAACAATAATAAAGGTAATATCTGTATTTTTTATTATTTCTTCCGGATCAATTGTGGCTCTAAGATTTTTTTTTGATTTATTTATAAGCTTAGCTAAATCAGGTTCAATGACTGGCGCCTTCCCTAAATTAATTAGGTCAACAACCTTTTTATTTGTATCAAAGCCAATCACTTGAAATCCTTTAGATGCAAGCGTGGCTGCCAAACAAGCCCCAAGTTTACCCAGGCCGATTATTGATATATCCTTTATATTATTCATAAATATTTATTTTATTTGTTCAGAAATCCACTTATAAGTTTTCTCCATACCCTTCTTTAAAGGTTGTGATGGCGTCCAATTAAGTTCTTTTTTTATCAAATTATTATCAGAATTTCTCCCACATACTTCATTTTTATCTAAAGTTAACCACTTTCTAATAAAATTTATTACAATATTATAAGTTTTTTTTCTAAAAAAAGCAACCCTGTTTTTAATAAAAAATAACCACTGGCCAGGCCCCAGTAGATCCTAAATAATCAACAATTTTCTCTAAAGAAGGAATGTCACCATAATTGTTTTCCTTTAGACGGCTAACTGTCTTGATAAAACTATTCTTGTTCTTAATATCATAAAAATATTGAATAAAAAGAGTATAGGCCCCTTCAAATTTTTCTTTTTCCTGATTTGAGAGAGTAAAACCAGACTGAAAAGAGCTCTCAAACAACTCAAAAGATTGAGCATGTTTTTCTTGAAACAAGAGATTAAGAGCAAGTCCCCTAACGAGATCCGGCCTATTGGGAGAATAATCAAGTAATCTTAGGTACATATTCTCTCCTTTTGTTAGATAAGCTGAATCCTTGAGGATATAACCAAAATTACTATAAATGTCGGCCAGAGAAGATGCAAATAAAATATCTTGAGGTCTCTTTAAAAAATATTCATCGGCCTCCGTCAGAGATTTTTTAAATAATGAAAAATTTTCTTCACTTGGTGTTGTTCTTAAAAAATCACTGGCTGACCATAGGAAGTCACGCCGAATATTCATTTGAGCAATTGTAAAAGGAATAAAAATTGAATCATCTATATTCTCAATTCTTATCGGATTTTGACGACCAAAGATATTTAGATGATAGCTCCTCATTTGAAAATATCCTGGGAGGGTGTTTTTAAAGAAAACAAAATTTAAAAATAAAGACAAAAAAACTAGGAAAATACTGAATGATAGTTTATTCCATATTCTCAATCGAGAGCTTGTGACAACATCATTATAAGATTTTAAATAAATAGGAAAAGACAACATCACAAAAAAAGGTATTGAAGTAGATATCTCATCAAAAACAAACATTAAATGAGTAAAGAAAGAAACACCCAAAAAGAGTAGAGCGAGATTTATTAAAGAGAATTCACTTTCGCGCCTACGCTTTAGTGAGGCAAAGAAAAAGAACCAAACAAACAAATATGCCAATAGACCTAGGAAACCGTTCATTATCAAAACATCTAACAGTTTATTGTGTGCACGATCATACCACCTAGCCTCTATGTTATATTGTTCCGAATCATAATGCTTACTCTGCGCTAAAATGAAATTATCCGGCCCCCAGCCGACCAAAGCCTTTTTCCAACCATTTTGTAAAGGATTTACAGATTTCAAGCCGGTTTTATAAACAAAAAGCCTAGAAACAGCCGAGTCTTGCTCCAAACCAATTTCTGCAACCCGAGATAGTCCAGGAATATTTTGCCATAATTCATTTTTTCTAGTAAGCAGAAAAACAGCAGAAAAGATAACTCCTAGAGAAAGGACAAATATTGAAAAGGTCCTTAGATTTAGTTTTTTATAAGAAATATCCTTGCCCTTTAGGGTACAATAAATAAGGACAGAGAAAATCCCCAAACCAAGACCCAAAATGGTTCCTCTAGTTTGTGTGAGAAAAACTCCCACAAGAGACAAGGTAACAACAAGAACAGACAAGTATCTGAAAAAAAGAGACTTAGTTTCTTTAAAACCAATTAAACCACCAGTAATCGAAAATAGCAGATAGCCAGCCAAAAAAGTTGGGTTACCGA
>CAYUVX010000096.1:0-3090 GCA_964448325.1 uncultured Candidatus Saccharibacteria bacterium | reverse complement strand
AGACACAGGGAGAAGATAAAGATTATTATATCTCCACCTAATAAGAGCCAAGGTTCTTTTCTACTTACCACTTTCATAAGAGTTAAAGTATACATTTTCCTGAATATTCTTCAACTATACACTATGGTCAAATAAACGTATTAGGTGTATAATTAGTAAATAATATTTTATCAACTAATTTAATATAAATATCATGGGAATAGAATTTAATGAAAATCAGCCAACAAATTACAATTATCAGCCAAAGAAAGGCGGTATTGCTAATTTACTTATTAAAATGGGCTTAGTGAAAAACCAAGCTGGAGCAGAAAAATTGATGATAGTCATCACTATTGCCTGTTTTGCTTTATCATTTTATTTCTTTTATCTAGCTTTAAGTTAATAATTAGAATTAAAAATATGTTTCCGAACAAATTACAGAAGAATAAAGGTTTTACATTAATAGAGTTATTGGTGGTGCTATCCATTATCTCTCTCCTATCATCCATAGTCCTGGCTGCCTTAAATGATGCTCGTGCCAAGGCCCGTGATGCCAGAAGAGAAATGGATATAAGGCAAATCCAAACAGCCTTAGAGCTTTACCGTGATGATCATGGAGAGTATCCTTGGTACCCTAGTTCTTGGGCTTGTTCCTATCCATATGCTGGACAAGAATCCTTAAAAAGATGGAGTACCTATTTACAAAAAGATCTAAAACCTTATATCTCACAGTTGCCAAATGATCCCATAAACTCTAATGATATTGCATTTGTAGGGTCTTTTAATAATGTTTATGGATATTGTTATTATACACTAAATAATCCTGCCTCAGTAACCGGAATGTGTCCTGGTAAACAATCATACATTTTGGTATATAAATTAGAAAAAGACAAAAGAACATCTATCGGCCCAGGAATCACCACCTGTCAGGCTAGAGTGGATGATGGAATAGTAGGGCCTCCCTTTTATTCGGCTGGTGTAAACCACATACCTTACACTAAGGCAGGGGTGAAGGTGGTGGGGGTGGGAAAATAAATTTTAAATCCCCAAAAACTCATTTTTCATCATTTCTTTATGGGCCGTGCGTCTGTACCGACGCATCCCCATCAATATACCAAGACCCACAAATGATGTGAGTAAATTTGTCCCCCCATAACTCATAAAAGGAAAAGTAATACCAGTCACCGGCATTATACCTATATTCATACCCACATTAATCAAAAAGTGACTAAAAAACATAATCACTAATCCGCAACCAAATAATATTTCAAAATTTGTTGCTCCAAAATAGGCTGTTTTTATAATTCGCCACAGTAAAATACTAAAGAGGGTAAATAAGAAAATAACCCCTAAAAAGCCCCATTCCTCGGCATAAGCGGCAAAAATAAAGTCTGTCTGATATTCCGGTAAGAAGGAAAGCTTACTTTGAGTGCCATAACCTATCCCCTTGCCCAAAAGCTGGCCCGAACCAACAGCAATGGTACTTTGCCTAGCACTATAACCGGATCCCAAAGGGTCAGATAATGGATGGGCAAAGTTTATAATTCTGGCCTTCTGATAATCCTGCAAAACAAATCCCCAGAGAATAGCAAAAGCTAAAGAACCCAAAATAAAAACAGCCAATAAATGCTTTTTAGAAATACCAGAAAGTAATATCAGCCCCAGCCAGATAAAAAATATAATTAAAGCGGAACCAAAATCCGGCTGAAGAAAGACCAAAGCAAAAACGATAAAAACATAGGATCCAGATACAAAGATATGTCGGACATTTGCTATTTCCATATGCCGTTTGGAAAAATATTTAGCAAGAAGAATAATAATAATCAATTTAATAAAATCAGCCGGCTGAAAAGAAAAGGCCCCAAAATCAAACCAACTTTGTGCCCCGCCGGCAACCTTACCAACTACAAAAAGAGCCAGAAGTAAAATTACAGACAAACTAAAGATAGTAATGACAACTCCAGTTCTTTTTAAAAAACGATAATCAAAAACGCTGAGTATAAAAAAAATACAAATAGATATCAGAATCCAAATAATCTGTTTCCCAGCATATTCACCAGCGCCACCAAAAGACCCCATAGTCAGTATGCCGGCCACAGCCATCAGTGTAGCGGAAAAAAATAAAATCCAATCAATATCAAAAAATTTTCTAAAAATAGATCCCATACTATTTCAAAACCTTAAGGATAATTTCCGTTCGGGCTAAAGTATTGGTCAGACCATTTTGTTCAAAAGGCTGGGGCCAATTAAAGCTTATGTTTTTTGCTTCTTTGCCGTCAATAGAATCAATAATAGTTCGGGAGAAAGCGCTGGTATTACCCTCGGTATTGTAAATAATTCCGATAGCCTCAATATTCTTGATCGGATTGATTGTTTTATTATTAATCAAAGCACTAAGACGAGGGGCTGTATCAGCTCGTGATATGACGGCCTGTGATATGGATAAACCATTTTCAACACTTTCCTGCTTGGTCCAAACGGCTTGAGAAGAAAAGCTAAATTCAACTCGCTGGGGAATCTGATTACCAGTGAATAAATCTGCTTCAAAAACAGCCATGACTTTATTGGCGGGAGCAAAAGTTCTTCCAGATCTCTCACGCAAAAGAATTCCGCTTTTATCATATAATTTAAATGTATAATTTAGATCATCAGTACCAGCATTGATATTGGGATTTTCAATATAAGCCAAGACATTATAAACTCCATCATTTACTTTTGAAAAACGAGACCATAAAACAGTCAGCGGAGCGTAACCGCCACGGCAAAGTAAAATACAGGGACCACCACAATCCACGCCAACTTCTGTTTGATTTTGTTTACCATCAAAACAAGTTGGGGCTTTGTAAAAATGAATAACTGTTGGCAAAACAATTACTAATAAAAATAGTAATACAATGGATCCAATATAAATAAATTTTCTTCTTCGCGCCCAAGACATGGGTATAGTATATAGTACCTGCCCGTACTGAACAAGTACATTCAGGCGGGTTTTGTAGATAGTATCTAGTATATAAAACTGGGCCTATAGCGACAAACAAAAAGCCACCTTTCGGCAGTTTGATTTGTAATTAAAAACTTAGTTCTGGCGACTAGCTACTTTTGCCCCATAAG
>CAYUVX010000095.1:0-3092 GCA_964448325.1 uncultured Candidatus Saccharibacteria bacterium | reverse complement strand
TGCTGAGACCGAGAAGGTGGTGCAAAATGGTGGAAGAGTAATTGCTACTACTTTGACTAAAAAGATGGCAGAGGATCTAAGTGAATATCTTAAAGAAAAAGGAGTTAAGGCTGAATATTTACACAGTGATATTAAAACTATTGATCGGATTGGTATTTTAACTGATTTTAGGAAAGGTAAATTTGATTGTTTGGTGGGGGTAAACCTTCTAAGAGAGGGTTTAGATCTACCGGAAGTAGAATTTATTGGTATTTTGGATGCTGATAAGGAAGGTTTTTTGCGTTCTGATACTTCACTGATCCAGACTATTGGTCGGGCCGCCAGAAATGTAAAAGGAAAAGTTGTGCTTTATGCTGATCATATTACTGGCTCTATTGAGCGGGCTATTTCTGAAACAAATCGTCGTCGTACGGTTCAGGCGGAATATAATATAAAGCACAATATTACACCTAGAACTATTATTAAAAAGATTAATGATATTATGGAGAATTTGAAATCTCCTCATAGCAGGGCTGTGTCAGAGTTACTTAAAATTGATAAAGAAATTATATTAAAAAACCCCAAAAAAGTGATTCAGGAAAAAGAAAGACAGTTGAACGCAGCGGTCAAGATATTGGATTTTGAAACAGCTGCTATTCTCCGAGATGAGCTTATTGAATTAAATAAATTAATTAATAAAAAAGCGTAGTTTTTGTTTTGCGTTTTTAATGGAAACAAATGGGGCGCTATGGTAGAATTTGTCTTATGTTTAGATTAAGGTGGAGAAATAGGGCTAGTAAATACAATAGGGAAAAGGATATTGATCCGGACGAGATTTTGCTGGACTCAAGTAATTTGCCAAATTTTGACACTTTTCAGTTTGAAGGAAGGTTGGAAAAGTCCATTTCTCGCAGGAGTATTTTTATTTTAATTGGTACATTATTTTTGATAATTATTATTTTTATATTTAGAATTTGGGATCTTCAGATTAAAAATGGTTCAATGTATTTTTCTAAAAGTGAGAATAATCGTTTGCGTAATTCACTTATCTTTGCCCAAAGAGGCGTTGTTTATGATCGGGAGAAAACAAAATTAATTTGGAATATAGAAAATCCTGACGATCAGGATTATGATTCAAGGAAATATATTTCTGCCGACGGCTTTGCACATTTACTTGGTTATTTAAAATATCCCTCAAAGGATAAATATGGTTTTTATTTTTCTGAAATTTTTGACGGCAAGGCGGGAATTGAAAAAGATTATAATGAAATTTTAGCTGGGGAAAATGGTAAAAGAATTGTGGAGGTGGATGCTTTAGGGAAATTACAATCAGAAAATACTATTCGTAATCCCAAGGACGGTAGTGATCTGATTTTAACTATAGATGCTGGAATACAGGCTGTTCTATATAAGGAAATAAAAAATCTGGCTAATAGAGTGCATTTCTCTGGTGGTGGTGGAATAATTATGGATGTGAGAAATGGAGAAATTTTAGCTATGACGAATTTTCCAGAATATAATTCTCAAATTTTGACTGATGGACAAGATAATGATTTGATCAATAAATATCTGAAAGATAAAAATAATCCCTTTTTAAATCGTGTAATAGATGGTCTGTATACTCCGGGGTCCACCGTCAAGCCATATATGGCTTTTGCTGCTTTAAATGAAAATATAATTGATCCCTATAAAAATATTTACAGTTCTGGTTCTATTTCTATTCCTAATCCTTATGATTCTAGCAGGCCAACCGTTTTTAAAGACTGGAAAGCTCATGGATATGTGGATATGAAAAAAGCCTTGGCTGTATCATCTGATGTTTATTTTTATGAAGTAGGTGGTGGTTTTGAGGATCAAAAAGGATTAGGTATTATTAAAATTGATAAATATATGAAAATGTTTGGTTTTGGTGAGTCTCCACTTTCCTCTTTCTTTTCCGGTCCAAATGGTGTTATTCCGACACCAGAATGGAAGAAAGAAAATTTCGACGGTGACGATTGGCGAGTGGGAAATACTTATCATACATCCATCGGGCAGTATGGTTTTCAGGTAAGCCCCATTCAGATGCTTCGGGCTGTTTCCGCTTTGGCCAATGGTGGAAAATTGATTGAACCAAATATTTTATTAGGTGAGAAAAGTATTTATCCGCCTATTGATTTAAAGCTGGATCAATCTTATCTTAAGATTGTAAAGGATGGTATGAGAGATGGGGTAATAAAGGATTATGGAGTAGCCAGGGGATTGAATAGTGCAGATTATTCTATAGCGGCTAAAACAGGAACGGCCGAACTTGGTGCTTATAAGGAATATGTTAATTCGTGGATTACTGGATTTTGGCCCTATGAAAATCCAAAATATGCTTTTGTGGTGATAATGGAAAAAGGACCGGTAGCCAATACTACTGGTGCTCTTTCTGTGATGCGTCAGGTTTTGGATTATATGGCTATCAATAAACCCGAGTATCTCAAGTAGCTTGGTATTTTAATGAAAATATGGTAGCATGATGCATAATTTAATAATTTCCACTTCGCCAGGGGGCTATGTGGGACAAGTAAAAAGTAAATATGAAAGAAGAAAGAGAATATTTGACCAAGGAGAAGTTTGAGGAATTAAATGCTGAGCTGAAGGATTTGAAAACAGTAAAGAGAAAAGAAGTAGCAGAAAATCTTGATTATGCTAGGGGTTTAGGTGATCTATCAGAAAATGCTGAATATCATGAGGCGCGCGAAACACAGGCTAATATTGAAGATCGAATTGCCAAACTAGAATCAATGCTAAAAAATGCTACCATCATGTCAGCCGAGCCTGCTCATGGTGAACATGTTCGTATTGGTTCAGCAGTAGTGCTTGAAAAGCAAGGAGAAAAAGATCAAAGAAAATTTAAAATAGTTGGTTCAGAGGAAACTGATATGAGCCAGGGTAAATTATCAAATAGAAGCCCATTGGGGAATGCTATTCTTGGTAAAAAGCTTGGAGAATCATTTTCTTTTAATTCCCCAGCTGGAAATATGACTTATAAAATTATTGGTATAGAATAAGAAGCATGATATAATTCCCCAATGGCTTCATTTGATGAAATAAGAAAAGTTCGATTGGAAAAGATGAAGATGCTT
>CAYUVX010000094.1:0-3189 GCA_964448325.1 uncultured Candidatus Saccharibacteria bacterium | reverse complement strand
CAATACAAAACGTAAATTTTAATGAACCTTTCTGGAATCGAACTAAGAAAATAGACATTTTTGAAAGCAGAGTGTATATTTTAAGCCATAGATTAGAATTAAATCTATTTTTTTGATATTTGATTTTCGTTGTGCTGTTTTTTAAGTTCAGCTATTTCGGCTATTAGTTTCTCAAGAGTATTTTCTATCCGCCCTAGCATTACGTCCTCTTGTCCTTCTTCAATTACATCCTCCTCAATATCCTCTTGAATTTCATCCACGTCCTCCTGAATCTCATCAATATCCTCCTGAATCTCATCAATATCCGTTGCCACTTCTCCCAGCCTCTCTTCTTGTTTATTTACACTCATTTGAATAAAAATAGCTAGATAGATAGCCTCCAGGGAGACTATAGTTGTAACTACAAGAAGAATTTTATCAATATTGACACCAAAAAAATATAGGATAAAGGAGATCACAAATATAATAGTGTGAACAATAATAGAGGCAACAGAGCCTATCCATCTAGTCAGATAGTTTGCTGTATGATCTAAGGCATTTGTAATCTTTTTCTGAACTTCATTCATATATAATATATTATACACTATTTTTAAAATAATACAAGTATATAAAAGTATCAGTTTAAATTGTGAATGAGATGATCAACTACAAAATGTGCAGATTCATAAAATGTCTACAATTTAAAGTATTGATCTTGATCGTCTGATTGATGATTTTTACTAATTAGTTTTTACTAATTAAATTATAAAAAACAGCCTACTGTGCACACAAAGTACATAGTAGGCTGTTTGGTCTCGGTATGGTTTTTCGTCTTAGTACCGTTTTGGAATGCCAGAGGCTTTGCGATGGCGTAGCCAGACATAGGATAGTTCCAAGTACCCCTTTTTCTCCATTTCATATATCGGAATAGATTGATAAACATCAAATTGCAGATGCGTCCTTTCAAACGCCTCCACCATATTTCTTGCTGTTTCTTCTGGTGTCCAGGTAGATGAAAGCGAACCAACTTCGCTCTGCCATTTCGTGATGGAAATGGTGGTGACATTGCCGGCCGTCCTAGCTGACTCCACAACAAATTTTTCTAGACTCTTTTGTAGAGCTTGTTGATCGTTTCTCTCGTCCTTGTCTTCCTTGCTATTTGCCCGAGCGATTTCGGCTGTAGTACATAGCAAACTGACACAGAGAAACAGGATGGAAGAAGTGATCTGACAATAACTACTCATACTATATCGGCCTTCCTTTTGCCGAATGTTAAAGAACTAATTTCCACCGTTATGGCAAAAATGTTTTTTAATCTTAACACACTTTCACAAATTAAAGGGTTTTTTCTTTATTCTTCCAATTGTCAATAATAATAGCTGTGGCGATAGCAACATTCAAGGATTCAGCCCGACTGCCGTTTTGTTCATTGGAGCAAACCTGACTACTAAAAGAGGGAATGGTAATTTTTTTAGTAATTATTTTTTCTATTTCTGGGCAAATACCCTGTGATTCATTGCCCATCACTAAAATTCCGCTTTTGGGGAATTTTGCCTGATGGATATTTTCACCTTCTAAAAAGGCACCTAGGATAGGTGTTTTTGCTTTGCTTAAAAAATCTGCTAAATCTGCATAGCGAACTGTTACTCTGATGAAGGAACCCTTGGTGGCAGAAATAACTTTGGGATTGTAAAAATCTACTGTGCCGGTGGAGGCAATGATTTTTTTAATTCCATACCAATCAGCAATTCTAATAATAGTACCAAAATTTCCTGGATCACGAATATTATCAAGGGCTAGTATTATTTCGTTTTCTTCGATTGTCAGTTTATTGATAAAAGGTTTTTGATTTACAATTGCCAGGGCCGAGTCATTGCTTTCCAGACTGCCCACTTTTTCTAGCTCGCAAGCTTCCACTAGCTCATAGTTTATTTTTTTACTCTTTATTATTTTTGAATATTTTGAGTAAAAAACTTTGGTGGCTAATAAAGTTTTAATTTCAAAATCAGAGTTAATCACTTCTGATACATTTTTTTCTCCCTCCACTAAAAATAAGCCTGTTTTTTGACGGTGTTTTTTATCATGCAGTGATTTTATGACTGAAGCCTGGCCTTTGGTAAACATGCCTGAATCATAGCATAAATATAATTTAGCGCTAATTTAATTTGTAAAACCTTGCTTTTTATTGAAAAATAGGGCATACTCTATTTTCATATTTAATAATTAATTAATAAAAAAATGGGAGATTTTAAACAAGGAGGAGGAAGTCGTTTTAGTGGTGGCCATAAGGGTCATGGTGGCGGTTTTGGTGGCCGTGGAGGTAGCTTTGGGGGCCGAGGGAATGACCGAGGTCCTATTACTATGCACAAGGCGGTTTGTGATGAATGCAAGAAGCCTTGTGAAGTGCCTTTTAATCCCACAGCGGGTAAGCCGGTTTATTGTAATGCTTGTTTTGGTGGTAAAAAAGAAGTTGGTGGAAATGATCGAGGTGGCTTTCAAAAGAAAAGCTTTGGTGATTATAAAACTCCATCCAGAACTGATTTCGGTAATGATGTGAAAAAAGTTAGCGGTGAAGAAATCAAAAAACAAATAGAAGTTTTGAATGTAAAGATTGATAGATTAACCAGTGCGATAGAAAAAATAACTGTTGCTAAACCAGTAGTAGTAGAAGTGAAGGAATTAAAAGAAAAAGAAATTAAGAAAGTTGCACCAGTAAAGAAAGTTGTAAAGGCGGTAAAAAAGGTTTCCAAGAAGAAATAAATAAGTTATAATGGGTGAATTATCAGATAAAAAATATAACAATGGCAAAAAGAGCATCTCAAGATATAAAGAATAAAACTTCACGCTCCAAGAAAACAAAAAAGCGTTTAGAGGCAAAGTATGTCAAATTAGCTACTAAAGCTGCTAAGAAAGGAAAGAAGTAAATATACAATTTATCCTTGATGGGGGGCAATAGTGCTTATTGCCATCATAAATAATAGACCAATTAAAAACCAGGCAATATGTTTTATGATGTGAGATTTGCTGGTGGATGTTTTTATAGAGTGGGGGATTAGGTCCTGGATTACTACCATTAGGAATGAACCTGAAGCAAGGCCCAGAAGCGGAACTTCAAGAATTTTAAAACTATCTAATAGAAAGTAGCCCCCTATTGAACCAATTAAAATAGTTGCTGAGACAAGGAAATTAATTTTTAAAGATATTTTTGTG
>CAYUVX010000093.1:0-3191 GCA_964448325.1 uncultured Candidatus Saccharibacteria bacterium | reverse complement strand
GTTTGTATTGTTTGTTATCATTCGATTTTTTACTATTAAAGCTTATAATAAGTTAGTTATTCTTGTTTAAGAAATTCCAGATTTTATCTGTTTCTATATACCATTTATAAATTTCTTCAAATCTCTCTGATCGATTATTTATCAATCCAGATTCAAAATTTTTAATTTTCTGGGGTAATATGTAAATGAATTCAGGTGAATAGATAAAAATAGCCGGTATATCATTTTTTATTTCGTTTTCAAACTGTGCATATTTCTTTAGTCTCTCGTTTTTATCAGATATTTGTCTAGCTTCTTCTAATAAACGATCAGCTTTGATATTGGTGTACATTGCCACATTGTAGCCAGTATTCCTTTGAGAGGAATGCCAAAAGGCAAACAAATCTAAACTTCGACCAACAATTTCTCCAAAGAGCAGGGCGTCATATTTTCTTTGACCAATAACACTTTGATTTAAATCACTTGGGTCAAATGTCTGTATGTCCATTTGGACACCAAGTAGAGCCCAGTCTTCTTTTAGGATTTCCGCCACTAGTTTTAAATCATTTGTATTTGAAGTAGACAGAGAAAATGATAGAATTTGTGTTTCTGTTTTGCTTACTTTTTTTTCTAGAATATTAGTTTCTGGATTTATTTTCCAATTCGCTTTTTGTAAAATCTCCCTAGCTTTTGCTATTTGCTCGTCCTTATTGTAAATTACTTCATCCGTTTCATTGTCCGGGGCAATTCCCTCTGGCAATGGGCCATTTATTTTCTTGGCATAATTGTTTAGGACCTCGGAAATTATCCGATCTTTATCCACGGTCATATTCAAGGCAGTGCGAACTTCCTGATTTAAAAATATTTTTGCTTGATTTTGATTAAAAAACACGCCAAAAACTCTTGGTAAGGATATTTTCTGTGAATTGGTAATTTCATTTTTGTTATTTATTTGTTCTAATCCTTGCGGTGTTAATGAGCTGGTACTATCAATCTCTTTTGCCAAATAGGCATCTATTAAGGATTTTTCATTTGAGTAAAAATTAAATTGCAAATTTGTGATATAAGGTGCTCCTAAGGCATAGTCGGTAAAAGATTTTAGTTCGTAATAAACAGGGATACCAGAACCATTTCGCTTGATTTGTTGAATTTTATATGGCCCTGATCCGATTGGTTCTATATTGTATGAACTAAAAGGGAATTCGTCATTTGTTGCATTACTCCAGATATGCTTTGGCAGAATACCTAATGTCATGTTTTCTAGAAATGGGGAATAGGGTTGTTTTAAATTGAAAGCAATCTCTTTTTCATTAATTTTTTCTACATTGACACCAAGCCAATTATTTCTTTTAGGGCTACGAAGACCAGAGTCTTGGGCCATCTGAATAGTGTACTCTATATCATCAGTAGTAACTTTTTTGCCATCATGAAAATGAATATCATCCTTTAATATGAATTTATAAGTAAGTCTGTCTTCTGATAAGGTATAACTTTCTGCTAAATCTGGTATTAAATCTCCATTTGCTGTTGCTCGCATTAGCCCTGAATATACCAAGTAGGTTAAATCTCTGTCAGCGTCAGATAATTCTAAAAGTGGATTTATGAATCTGGGAGAGCCGATCAGTCCCTCGCGCAAGGAACCACCAGATGCTGGTATATCTGTTATAAAAAAGGCATTAACCTTTGATAATAATGATATGCTGGAAAAGATTAAAATCAAGGCTAAAATAGTAAAAATAACCTTTTCTGTTAATCCAAAAGATTTGACTATTTTCAGCAGGCAATCCTTTATCGCCTTATAGATATTTTTTATTTTTAGCATAAATAAATAGAGACACTTTATAATATCAAATGAGAATAACTTTTTTAATTAATTTTTTGTTTATTGCCAAAAGGCGGAAATTAGAAAAAATTCAATAAAGAAGAAATGACAAAAAGGACAGCTATGATAATGGTAAAGTAAAAGAGATTTTTTTCAAAACCACGTCTGGTATGAAAGCCACCGCTAAAATTATCATTTCCACCAAAAGAGCCACCAACACCAGCCTCTGATTTTTGCATTAAAACAGCCACAACTAGAAGGATTGATAATACAATTTGAATATAGGGCAATATGGCCACTAAATTTGTCATTCCGTCTAGTATACCACAGGATGATATATTTGCAATCATAATTGTCTCTAGCGCGGGATTTTAGATTATGGTATACTAATATGTGCCTGGAAACGGGCTATAGCTTAATAATTATAAATTAAAAATATGTCAATCATTTATATCTTATTGGTTTTAGTGATTATAGCAGTTTTATGGGTAGTGTTTGCTTATAATCGTTTTATCACTCTTATAAACAATGCCAAGGAGGCGTGGGCAGATATAGATGTCCAATTAAAGAGGCGTTATGACCTTATCCCTAATTTAGTGAATACCGTTAAAGGGTATGCTACACATGAAAGTTCCGTTTTTGAAAAGGTGACAGAGGCTAGGACAGCCGCCATGGGAGCGGGAAATGTGGCTGATAAAAGCAAAACGGAAAATATGCTGACGGGAGCTTTGAAGTCTGTTTTTGCTGTAGCCGAGGCTTATCCAGAACTTAAAGCTAATCAGAATTTTTTAAGTTTACAGACAGAATTATCAGATACAGAAAATAAAATTCAAGCAGCTAGAAGGTTTTATAATGGTAATGTTCGGGATTTGAATATCACTATTGAATCTTTTCCCAATAATATAGTTGCGCAGCGTTTTCATTTTGCAAAGATGGAATTGTTCACTTTAGATGAATCAGAGGCTGCCGCCAAACAACCAGTAGAGGTCAAGTTTTAGTTATGGCTACTATTTATACACAGCAGGATAAAAATGTCCGGAAGACCTGGTTTTTAATGATTACTTTTTTAGTGATTATAATCGGTCTGGGATACTTTATTTCTTATTACTATAATAGTCCGCTAATTCTGTATATTGCGATTATTTTTAGCATATTTATGAATGTAGCCAGTTATTGGTGGTCTGATAAAATTGTTTTATCTATATCAGGGGCCAAGGAGGCCAAGTTGGATGAATATACTGATTTTTATCATATTGTGGAGAATCTTTCTATTACAGCCGGCCTGCCTATACCGAAAATCTATGTAATAAATGATCTATCACCAAACGCTTTTGCGACAGGGAGAAATAAAGAGCATGCTGTGGTGGCCGTGACCACAGGTCTATTACAA
>CAYUVX010000092.1:0-3251 GCA_964448325.1 uncultured Candidatus Saccharibacteria bacterium | reverse complement strand
TCAGTAAGGCCCATATCAAAGAAAATCCCAAATATAGCCACAAAAGACGAAACAAAAGCAAACTTTCCAAACCCCATATCTCCTAAAACACGAGCCGCGTAAACTAATAATACAAATTTTAAAAGGCTAATAAGAACGTCAGCTAAGCCAAGCCAAAAAGTATTTTTTGCAATAGTTTGTTTGGGGCTAATATTATCCCAAAAAAAAGACCTTATTCCAGAAAAATTAATGCTTTTAATTATATTCTTCATAATTTCATAAAATCTATTTCTTCTAACTGTCTAACTGAAAACAAAATCTGTCCATCTACCCCAGTATTGATCTTATGAATTGAGGCCGTTTGATCATTAATATTATAAATATAATTATAACCAAGTTCCTTCATTAAATTATACACGGCCTCAAATTTATAATTAAAATTTTCTGAATACCAAGACACTTCAGCAATAACAAAAGGGTGTTGCTCTTTTAAAATATTTCTTGCCCCCTCTAATACATAAAGCTCCGCACCCTCCGTATCGATCTTAATCAATTTGATATTCGGCTTTCCAAGGTTATTACAAATATCATCTAAACTTATGCTTAAAGTTTTACCTTTACTGTCTATAATAAATCGACTAGCTGTACTTTGACGATAAAAAGGTTTGACGATTGTAAATCTACTATTTGAATCCTTTCCAGCTACCTTATTTACAGCTATAACATTCTTCAACCCACGCCCAACCAGAAGCTTAAAAGCTTGTGGATTTGGCTCAACGGATACAACCCTTCCCTTCAAACCAACCCTATTTGAGGCAATTTGGCTTAAATAACCACAATTGGCTCCAATATCAACAAAAGTATCACCTTCAAATAATAATGACCATATGACCATAACTGTGCCTAAATCAAAACAGCTATTTTTTACCATATTAAGCTGATAAGGATCACCAATATCAAAATTTATTGTAAATATTTTTTTTTCTCCTAATAAAACATCTACAGCTACAAGACGATTTTTTAAAGGAAAAAAAGAAAATAAGGGTGAATATAATAACCAGGACCCTTTAAAATATGGGATAAATTTAATGAAGGTTTCCAAAAAATTATTTGGGAACCTTTTGTTTACCGAAATGGGAAAATTAAAATCTTTTATAAAATTCTTCATATTTTTTAGCTATTTTACTCCAGGTATTGGCGATCTTAAAGGCGTTCTCCCCCATTTCACTTCGTTTATCTTTGGAAAGATGTAGGAAATCCTCCATAGTAGCTACTAATGATGAAATACTTTCTGGTTTCGACACCAAACCCATATTATACTTCCTAACCAAAGGACCCATTTCAGCCACATCACTTACTATTACCGGCACTTTACAAATAGCTGCTTCTTTTAATAAAGGGCCACTTCCTCCACGATATAGCTTAACATATGGAAGAACTAAAACATTGCTAGCAAAAAAATAATTATAGACTTCTTTTATACCAATATAATCAAATCTAGTAATCACTCTATCTTTTATGCCAAAATTATCTATCATTTTTACAATATCACTTTCTTGATAATCAAAAAGAGAGCCAGCTATTATAATTTTAAAATCCTCGTTTGGTAACAGAGACACTGCCTCTAAAAAATATCTTAGACCCTTATCCTTACGAACCATCCCAAAAAAAAGAAAAACGGTTCCCATATATTTTATTCCAATTTTTTTTCTAGCCTCTTCCTTACTTAAATGAATCTCTGGTGGATCAGCCCCATCGTAAATTACCTCAATAGGAAAGGTTTGCGGTAATTTAAATTGCTTGCGAAATTCTCTTTCGTGAAATTCTCCTAGCATATTTACCCCTTTTATTTTAGTCCCAAGTAACGAGCTTAATAATCTTTTTTGAAATCCTTTGTATATTTTAATTAAAAAAGGCCCGGTAAATTCTGAATATGAAAAATTTGGGGCATTTACCATCAATATAATTGGAAAATTAATCCGATATAATTTTAATATTACAGAAATAATACCATATTCGGTATCAAATATCTGCACAATATCAAACTTATTTATTTGAGCAAATTTTAGGGCGGCTTTTAAAATAACAAATGAGTTGCGCAAATAACCCCAGCTATAAAAAAATGGTCTTTTTGTCTTCGTTTCGTCGAACAAATCAAATTTATACTTTCCACCTCGCCATTCAATAATTTCAAAAAGTATCTTCTCCTTAATAAACATTTCGGGATAAATTTTATTAGTAAAAAGAACAACCTGATGACCTAGTCTGGCAAGCTCTTGACAAACATGCGTGGTATAAATACCATAATGACCCCTTTTATCTGCGGTCGGTTGTATTATGAGAATCTTCATTCCTTATTTTAGCTATTATTAAAGTATGCCAGCCAAGTTTGCTCTCTAGCCAATGAAATAATGATTTTGGCATCCAATAAAAATACCAGACATATTGATATTCATATTTTACATATTTGGGTATTACATATGGAAAAATATGCTCCTTATAAATTTTAATAATATTAAAATCCTTCAAAAGATCCCTTATTTCAGTAAAACAATAAACATATGATACAGGACTACCAATCTGCGCCTCAGAATATTTAGCCAATAATTCCTTAGCCTTCCAAAATCTTCCCTTTCCATATTTTATTAATATCCAAAATGTCTTCCAGCACCATTTTGAATATAACATAATACGCAATTCGGTATCTGTTTTGCAATATTTTTTAATTTCTTCAATAACCTTCTCTGGATGTGGAGTGTGGTGGATCACCCCAAAAGAATAAATGAGATCATATTTCTCAACGGGTACAAATTTGGAGAGTTCCTCGGCGTTTGCCTCATAAAATTTAATATTATTAAAACCAAAAACTTCAGCTCGGGTTTTTGCAAGCTTAATACTCTCCTTAGATAACTCAACTGCAGTAATTTGCGCTCCGGCCCGAGCAAAGTTCATAGTATCAGTACCAAGACCGCAACCGATTTCCAAAACTTTCTTCCCTTTCCATTTTTCGAATTCAGCAAAAACGGGAATATGAGGCTCAACAAAATATTTACGCACCTCTACCTCATCAAAATATTCTTTAGAACCAATTGATTTAGTTGAATGCCTAATATTACATGGCCGATTATTCCAATAGCCACGAACTTGATCTAAATTATTCATAGAAATTTCCTCCTAATGATAAATATCTAGTCTTCCTACCGATTTTTTTGAAATCTACTGCTCTCCAGCAATCAACAATTGTCACCCCTTCTGTCTTCAGTCTGTAAAGC
>CAYUVX010000091.1:0-3264 GCA_964448325.1 uncultured Candidatus Saccharibacteria bacterium | reverse complement strand
TCCTCGGTAGTATCATCAGGATTATCTATCAAATGCACCGTCGCATCTACCACCTCCTTAAGATTGTGAGGGGGAATATTTGTCGCCATACCCACCGCAATTCCCAGGGTTCCGTTCAAAAGTAAGTTTGGCAAAGCCGCCGGTAAAACGTCAGGTTCTTTTCTAGTATTATCATAGTTGGGACGCCACTCAACAGTTTCTTTTTCTAAATCTTTGAGAAGTTCCCCGGAAATTTTGGACATTTTGGCTTCGGTATACCTCATAGCAGCGGCAGAATCACCATCAATATTTCCAAAGTTTCCCTGACCAATAATCAAAGGATAACGGTATGAGAAGTCCTGAGCCATTTTGACCATGGCATCATAAACAGATGCATCACCATGCGGGTGAAAGTTACCTAAAACCTCTCCCACCACTGCAGCCGACTTTCTTGTTTTAGCGCCGGAGGTCAAGCCCATCTGATGCATAGCAAAAAGAATTCTTCTATGTACCGGTTTTAAACCATCACGAACATCCGGCAAAGCACGTTGTGTAATAACCGACATGGCATAATCCAAATATGACTCTTTCATTTCCACTGTGATATTTCTAGCCGAAATACCTTTTTCAGCCACTATCTCATTTTTCTCCTCCTCATTCTCTTTTATTTTTTTTACCATGATATTAATTTATTACTTGCTCATCAACTTTTGTTTCTTCACTCACTATCTCAATTTGAACTTCTTGCTCATTCGTAATTTCTAAATTGGGAGTAGTACTACCACTTTCTAATTCTCCTATCTTTTCACCAAAATCTGTAAAGACTCTAGAGAATTCATCTTTAATTATTTCCAAAGGGCTAAAGGAACTTAATTTATTTTGTTCCTCTTTGGCCTGTTCATTTGTTGCTGGATCCTTGGTCAGAGAAAACCACCCTATAACTATAATAATAGTTAAAATAATAGCTATCGCTAGCGAAAAAAATCTCTTTTGACCATCTGTCCCCTGTCTTATCTTTGTTAATATACCCATATTTCAAATTTAAAAATCTTAATTTGTTGCTTCAAGTATTACTACTTCACCTTCCTTGCCATCCAAATCTTTCTTCTTAATGGTAAGCTTGTCTATCGGTTTTACATTTTCCTCGCCAGTCTCTTTTAGGAATTTCTTTAAGGCATTTTCTACACCAACATCTCCGTAATGCATAGGAATAATAATTTTAGGCTCCAAGGTCACCGCTAGTTTATTTGCCTTATTAGAGTCCAAAACACCATCATCACCAACGGGTAAGAATAGAATATCAACACTGTCTATTGCTTCAAGAAATTCTGGACTAAGCTTTTCATCAGACAAAGCCCCAAGGAAACATAAAGTCATACCTTCTAAAACCACAATATAAACTGTGTTTATTCTTTCTTCTCCTTGATAATAGCTTTTAGACTGAAAACCTTTTATAAAAACTCCTTTTGTTTCATATTCTCCAGGTCCAGAGATAACCAAAGGATCTTTACCATTGTATGATAAATTTTCAACACCATTAAAATCCGGATGGTTAGTAGAAACTAAAGCAATATCAGCAAAAAAACGAGTAGATTTAAATTTTGATTCCTTAGAAATAGGATTAAAAGCCAGGACAGTATCCCCAAATTGAACCTTGAAAAATTCCACTCCTTGATAAGTGATTATCATATTCTAATATTATATCAAATCTACAACAAAATACAACTATAAAACTCCTTGTGTTTTTTTCTCTTTTAGTGTATATTACATAGGTTATTAGTTGACCCGCTGAAAGGTGGGCAGGCAAAAAGATAACCCTAGGGCTGGCGGTATTGGCTTTAGACCTTTTTGGCGAAGAAATCCGCCTTAGAGCGGAATTTTTATTAAAAAATTATGGCAACAAAAAAAGTAAAAATAGTTGAGGAAATAAGTCCTGAAGAAAAAGATTTAAAATCAAAACGAGACAGTCTGATGAATAAGATTGTTGAGAAGAGTGTAAATCCGCCAAATCTTGGCGATGTAGTGGAGGGTGACGTTATTGCAATAGAAAAATCATGTGTTTACATAAATCTTCATCCTTATGGAACAGGTATTATATTTGGTAAGGAATTTATCAATACCAGGGATGTCATCAGAAAAATAAATATTGGAGACAGTGTAGCAGCAAAAGTTGTGGATACTGGCAATAAAAACGGCTATATTGAATTATCTCTCAAAGAAGCAAGACAAGCCCTAATCTGGGATGAAGCTGAAGAAGCAATAAAAAATAAATCTGTATTAGAACTACCAGTAGAAGAAGCTAATAAGGGTGGTCTGATAATTAACTGGCAAGGAATAAAAGGTTTCCTTCCTGCTTCACAATTAAAAACAGAGCATTATCCTAGAATAAATGATGGCGATAAGGATAAAATATTAGACGAATTGAAAAAATTAGTCGGCCAGAAAATATCTGTTTCTATTATTACAGCATTACCAAAAGAAGGTAAACTTATTTTCTCTGAAAAGAATATAGAGAAAAAAGGCAAACAAAAAATAGTCGAAAAATACACAGTTGGTGATATTTGTGATGGTGAAATAACTGGTATTGTTGACTTTGGAATCTTTGTAAAAATTGAAGATGGCCTTGAAGGTTTGGTTCATATTTCTGAAATAGACTGGACTTTGGTGGAAAACCCTAGAGCCTTTTATAAAGTAGGAGAAAAAGTACAAGTAAAAGTAATCGAAGTAAAAGATGGCAAAATCTCTCTATCAATAAAGGCCCTAAAGGAGAATCCTTGGGTAGAAGCAGAGAAAAAATATAAAAAAGGTGATGAGGTAAAGGGTGTTATTATCAAATTTAATAAGCATGGTGCCTTGGCTTCTATTGAAGAAGGTATTTCTGGCCTGATACATATTTCTGAATTTGGCACGGAAGTTAAAATGAAAGAAAAATTAGAACTTGGTAAAAGCTATACATTCAAAATACTTCTCTTTGAAGTAAAGAATCAAAAACTTGGTCTCTCATTTGTGGAGTCTGATAAATAAAATAGTATATTTTACTTAGTTAAATTTTAATTTAATAAAAAATCAGCATAGTATTCTATCCACTTAACGAAGACTAATCGTTACGAGAACACTTTGCTGGTTTTTTGTTATCTAAATATCCAAATTGGCGAGTTTCGCGTTCGATTGGATAAAGGATTTTCGAGCGGGCACATCTGTTCCCATAAGCATATCAAAAACTTTATCGGCCTCCTGAGCATCATCAATATTTACTTGCTTTAATACTCGTCTTTCCGGATCCAT
>CAYUVX010000090.1:0-3270 GCA_964448325.1 uncultured Candidatus Saccharibacteria bacterium | reverse complement strand
TACCCAACCATTTTAGCGAATCATAAATCATCTCCGTCCATTCTACTTTGCTTCGTTCTTTATCAGTATCCTCTATTCTTAATAGAAACTCACCATTATTTTGTTTTGTGAATAAATAATTAAAGAGTGCAACTCTAGCACTACCGACATGAAATAAGCCTGTAGGGCTGGGGGCAAAGCGCGTAATGACTTTTTTCTTCCCGCCTGACTGAACGATATCAGTCATTCGGGCTGGTTTTTTAAAAAAATTAAATAACATATTTATTGTTCATGAGAGAGGGCAATTTGAATTATTTCTCTGGCGATTTTATTTGCAGCATCTGGCTGGGTATATCCTTTGGCTGCCTTGGACATATTATCTCTCAGGGATTGATCTCCTAAAATTCTATTGATCTCTGTCAGTAAAATATTTGTGGTCAAATTAGCTTCTTCTATCACTGAAGCTGCCCCACTTCTAGCATAAGTGTAGGCGTTTACTCTTTGATGATTACCATTTGATTCGGTGATAGGGATAACAATACTTGGTATACCCCAAGAGGCAATTTCAAAAATAGTAGAACCCGCTCGGCTGATAATTAGATCAGAAGCTCCGGCCGCCATGGTAAGCGAGAGATTGTTTAGATAATCAAAGATCCGATATCGGGCTTTATTGTTATTTCCATCCAAAATAATATCTGAAGTCTTGGCTACATCTTGAACATTATTTTTTCCCGTTTGATGAAGGATCTGATATTTCTCTAATAATTGAGGTAGACAGTCCAGGATTCTTTCATTGATTATTTTTGCTCCCAATGATCCTCCAATAATAAGTATGGTGGGAATATCCTTTTCTAAATTAAGGTATTCATGAGCACCAGTTCGGCTTACATTCAGGACAGATTTTCGTAAAGGATTACCAGTAAAAGCTACTTTATTTTCAGGAAAATATTTGACTGTCTCGGGATAAGAGATAGCAATTTTTTTGGCAAATTTACTTGCCCAGAGATTTGTTCGTCCTGGAACGCTATCTGATTCGTGAATGACAACAGGGATTCTTAGTAATTTGGCAGCCACTAAAACAGGAAAGCTGGCATAAGCACCCTTGCTAAAGATAATATCCGGATATATTTTAAATACTTCCTTCAAAGCCTTAATTATGGCAAAAAAAGTTTTAAAGATATCAAAAATATTAAGCCATGATTTGTATTTCCGAGATTTCCCCGTTTTTATAGGTATAAAGCTGATATTATTTTCAATTAGAGCCTCGGAATCATAAGGAGTGTCCGATATAAAAAATATCTGTGCTGAAACCAAATTTTCTTTTTTTGCTATTTCATTAATGGATTCAGCTACAGCAATTAAAGGATAAAAATGTCCGCCTGATCCACCGCCAGTTAATAATATTTTCATTTGTTTTTTTATTAAGTTATTTTTCTATACTTTGAAACATTTATAATTATACCAATTTCTACTAGGGTAAAAAATAATGCCGTTCCGCCCTGACTAAAGAAAATCAAGGGTGAGCCGGATAGTGGTATGACACCAATCATTGAAGCAATGTTTAAAAAGGATTGGATAGTGATAAGTATAACAATTCCGGCCACTAAAAGTCTACTAAATGTATTTGGGGCCAAACTGCTTATTTTCAGCCCCCGAGAAACAAAAAATATAAATAAGAGTATTATTATTATTCCACCAATAAAGCCAAATTCTTCCGCGGCAATAGGGAAAATAGCGTCCCCTATTGATTCTGGTAAAAATTTAAACTTTTGTATACTTTGCCCTAAACCTCGGCCAAATATTTCTCCAGAGCCAACGGCGATCAGTGATTGCTGGATCTGATATCCAGAAGTCAGTGGGTTTTCAGCCGGGTTCATAAAGGTTGTCAAACGATCAAATAAATAAGGTCGAACAAAAAATAAAGTTGAGACAGCCATGACGGCTAAAATAGATACTAAAAACATATGGCGCCACTTCCCTCCTCCAATAATATACATAGCCAAACCGACAATAAACATGATAACAAAGGAATCCGTATCTGGCTGTTTAAGTAAAATAATCCCCACAATACTTATGAGAATTAAAAAAGGCAAAAGGCCATATTTTACTGTTTTGATTTTTTCCTTCACTTCAGAGATCCAGGCTGCAAAATAGATAATAAAGCCAATTTTTAAAAACTCTAATGGCTGAAAAGAAAGACTGCCAATATATATCCACCGACTAGCTCCCCCATGGCTGACACCAATACCGGGCACAAATACTAATAAGGTGGCAATAATAGAGAGAAAGAAAAAATAAAAAGAATATTTTTGCCAGAATTTGTAATTAATTTTCGAAGTGATAAAGCAAGCTATTAATCCTAAAAATAAACCAAAAAATATCTGACTAAAAATAATTGAGGTGAATTTTGCATTATCTCTGGCATAAATACCCAGTGAAGCAGAAATAAATACCAAAAGGCCTGATATCAATAAAGCAAAAAAAGATATTAAAAATATTTTATCAATTTTCTTCGGCATATTATCTTATTTTAGCACAGATTTAGAAATTAATCAGATATTAAAAAAATCAAAGACCCTATAGCCTTTGATTTTTTTAATAATTAGAATGTAACATAATTACATTTGCTGACCACCCTTCCCTTTCTTTGCTAGAACAACTATCATCCACAAAGCTGATAGGCCAACCAAAGCATAAACGAGAGTCTCTAACCAGGAGACAGATCCAAATAGGAAATTCACCAAGTTAAAATTAAGAGCAACTAGTCCCCAGTTTAATCCTCCGATAACTACAAGAACTGCTGCTACCCAATCCAATCCATTTAATTTTTTCATTTGTATTTTATTTAAAATTTATAATCGACCTTTATAATATTATAACATTTATATTCTCATTATTCCACAAAAACTTATCCTAACTGTATACCAAGGTTACACCTACAAAGGTTTAACCTACGTAGGTTAAACCTTTGTATACAACCTTAGCCATAATTACTAAATAGTAGCATAAGATACGCTAAAAAACACCAATTTCCACCTAATTTTACATCGCGCCACCGTATGGCGTGATGGGTAAATAGTAAAAAAGGGCGGAAGCAAGGAATGTGTTGCCCTGCTTCCGCCCTTTACGTTTCAAATAGCTCCTCTATTATGCCCGGTATAGGCATTGGTTGTAATACTCAAGCTTGAAATGCCCGTTCTTGCCTTTCTCAGGATCACCCCGATACGCTGTCACGCCACAGTTTCTTGGCTTATCCTCATTGTCAACTTGAATGAATTCCTTGGCATCCCA
>CAYUVX010000089.1:0-3300 GCA_964448325.1 uncultured Candidatus Saccharibacteria bacterium | reverse complement strand
CTTTGGATATGGATGTTTATTTACGAATTTCAATGGGGGAGTTGTGGCAAAAAAAATTAATGGTGGGGGGGTTTGAAAAAACTTTTGAAATTGGCCGACAATTCCGCAACGAAGGAATGGATGCTGAGCACTTGCAAGATTACACTCAAATGGAATTTTATTGGGCCTATGCTGATTACAACCAAGGTATGGAAATGGTAGAGGAAATGTATAAATATGTAGCTAAAAAAGCTTTTAATACTTTAAAATTTGAAATAAACGGCCACAAAGTTGATTTGGGAAGCAAATGGGAAAAGTATGATTATGCATCAACCATTCAAAAACACACTGGAGTTAATATTTTGCAAGCTAGCGTTGAAGAAATTGAAAAAGCTTTGCAAAAACTAGGCATTGACTATGACAAAAATGGCTTTAACAAAACCAGAGCTATTGATAATTTATGGAAGTTTTGTCGAAAAAAAATATCAGGTCCCGGGTTTTTAATTAACCAGCCTGTTGTTTTATCTCCCTTAGCCAAGCGCCAAGAAAAAAACAAAGAACTAGTTCAAAAATTTCAAGTTTTAATTGCCGGGAGTGAGGTGGGCAATGGTTATTCAGAGCTTAACGACCCAATCGATCAAGCCGAGCGTTTTACCCAACAGCAAAAATTAAGAGAGGCTGGGGACGAGGAAGCCCAAATGTTTGACCACGATTTTGTGGAAGCTTTGGAATATGGAATGCCACCGACCTGTGGCTTTGGTGTATCCGAACGCCTTTTCAGCTTCCTGTGCAACAAACCCGCCCGTGACTGCCAAATCTTCCCCCTAATGAAACCAAAATCTAAATAGGTCTTGCCGGGGAATTTTTATGCCAAAAGGATTTGGCTAAAAACATTGTAAACTTCAAAGGAATTACCCGGGGCAAATCTTAACGCTCCGCCAGAGGCTCCGCTAATTTGCCCGTTTAATGCAATCAATTTGCATTAAACCCCGTTAAAAGCATATTATGCTTTTAACCCAAAACAATAATTTAATAGTTTTTTGTTTATTCTAATATGCACTACGATTGGGATGTTATAAACCTAGCTAAAGAAAAAATTAAAGAATCCCAAAAAGAAAAGTTTCCTTATTTTGTAGATCCAAAAGAAGTTTTTGGTTTAAAGATACAAATTAATGAGCATGTTTTTTCGCCAAAATATTTTAAAGGCTACGAATTTTTTACGCTAAAGCTTCCAGACGTAAAAGGTAAACGTGTCCTTGAAATGGGCTGCGGGCATGGAATAACTTCGTGTTATTTAGCAAAAATAGCAGATTATGTTTTAGCGACAGATATTAATAATTACGCTGTTGAAAATACAAAAATAAATGCTAAACATAATAAACTCAAAAATTTGGAAACTCAACAAAGCGATGTTTTTTCAAACATAAAGCCAAACGAAAAATTTGATTTAATTTATTGGAATACTCCTTGGGTTAAAGTTCCCAAAGAACAGGAGCTAGAGGCAGAGGATTTCGGAAACTTTGACCCAGAATATGACGCAATCTCTCGATTTATTTCACAAAGCAAAGATTTTTTAAATAAAAACGGTTCCATCTATCTTGGATTTGGAGTTGAGGGCTCAGATGAAAAACTTTTTGAGAATATTATTAAAAAGAGCCACCTAAAGTGGGAAGTAGTAGCTCAAAATAACTCATTAAGACTTTATAAGCTTCACTAAAATAGAATTCTACTTACAGACGGCTCTGAAGAGCTGTTTTTTGTTTGACAAAAATAATTTTTGTTGTAGGATAACATATTATTCAAAAGATCTTATAAATGTAAGGTGCTTCTAATTGAAAGGTTGGTATAGAAATGAAGAGAAATTTTCTGTTTTTATTGGTGGCTTTCTGCTTTTTAACAATTAACGTTGGTGTTTTTGCTGGGAATAATCCAGCAAACTTAGACGCGTCTAGTGATTACTGCGATGTGGTTGTTGTCAAATCAGGCTTTGATGGCAATGGATCAAGGTTTCTTTGTTTCAGTATCCCTGTTGGAGAAGAGACTAGTATCTGTGTTTTTGACTGGCAGAATAAGCAAGGAGATGTTAGTCTGTCAGAGCTATATATTGCCAAAAGGGTAAGCCCTTGGTTAGACATAACTTTGGATAGCACCTTTTCAGACGGATTACCTGTTCACAAAATGGTGATTGACGTTTTTCATGAGGTGGCCGATAGTTTCCAATTGGGAGTGGCAACGGCTATTCCGTTAGCGGGCAAAGGGATACTTTTTGGTCCGAGGGCTACTCTTTGGGGAGTGTCAGGTTTTTTGACAATTCCCACTGAGAAAGAAGCCTTAGGAAAAGAAACTGACAAAAAATTTTATATCCAGTATGGAGTTGGATATACTATCTCTGGAGTCTCTGTTGACGGAGCTTATGGAAAAAATAAGTTTTTTCTGCGAGTTTCAAAGGGCCTTAAGATAAGTTCTGGGATTTTAATTCCTGAGCTACGTCTTGTTTTTCCGAAAGGAAAAAAGGAGTTTGGTTTCGCGCTAGGATTTGTTCCAGCGCAATAAAATTTACTCAAAGTTATATTCTGCTTAGTTACCCCGGCTAAGCAGAGTTTTATTTTAAGAGCTTTCAACTTTTGACAAAAGGAAAACTTGGAGTAAAATTAAATAAATAAGCATAAGCAAAAAATATGGCTACTCAAGAGGCAAATAATAAAATAACTTTATCTAAAGCAACTATTCTGAAACAAAACGGAATGGTAATTTTACCCTTGCAAGAATATAAAAGACTATGCGAAGATGCAGCGATAATGACTTATCATTTAAAAGGTAAAGAGGCGGAGAAGCTTGATTGCTTAGTTAAAGATGGAATGGATGAATACAAAGCAGGTAAAACTATCAAAGCGGATTCTCTAGATGAAGCATTAAAAATTTATGAGCGTAAGAAAAGTAATAAACATTAATTACTCGCGTAAGTTTTTGAAAGAAATGTCAAAATTGCCTTCGCGCGTTATTGAGCAGGCCAAAGAAAAAGTTTTTCGTTTGAATCAGTTTGATCAATCTTTAAGAACTCATAAATTGTCAGGAAAAGATGAAGCTTGCTGGGCATTCTGGATTAACTATTCTTACAGAATTAAATTTATTTTTATTAACCAATCAGATATTTTACTTTTAGAAGTTGGCCTTCATAATATTTATAATTAAACTAAAAGTCAGTTTTCCTATCCGCTCTATTCCATAAAAGCGGATTTTGTTTTAATATAAAGGATAAACAAAATAAATAAATTTATGCTTGATATAAAATACATCAGGGAAAACCCTGAAAAAGTTAAA
>CAYUVX010000088.1:0-3306 GCA_964448325.1 uncultured Candidatus Saccharibacteria bacterium | reverse complement strand
CTGTAACAATAAATGGGCTAAATGCAAATACCACCTATTATTATCGTGTTGTTTCTCATGGTTCACCAGAAGTTGTAGGAGACGAAAGCACCTTTAAGACCGAAAACATAACAAGTAATGGAGCGGAAGTAACGAGAACATCCACATCATCTTCTAATACAGCTTCTTCTGCCTGTTCTGATCAAAAACCTAATACCGCTCCTATTCTTGTTTCGGTGGTTTCAAATAAACCCAATGAGGCTACTTTAATTTGGGAACAAGCAACAGACCCCGTAACCTATTATTTGATCGCTTTTGGAACGAGTTCTGGAGAAATGCTTTATGGGAATCCAAATGTAGGAGGAAAAGAGACAACTTCTTATACTGTGAAAGCATTATCCTCAGGAACAAGATATTATTTCAAAGTTAGGGCTGGTAATAACTGTATGCCAGGAGACTATTCCAATGAAATATCAGTTAGGGTTTATGGTGAATCAATAAGTGAAATTCCGGAAGGCTTTTCTCCTGGAGTACTTGGAGAAGATACTACAAATATGGAAAAAACACCTGAAGAAGATACTACAAATATAAAAAAAGTATTGGGAGAGGAAACGGTTTCTTCTACACCCGACACACTTCCCATACTTCAAACAAAAAGTACTAAAAACTTATTAAAAGTATTAATTGGCTTTGGAATAGTTCTAATCGGTACAGGCTATATCTTTTTGATGAAACGCAAAAAGAATCAACGAGCATAAAAACGACAGATGGGAGATATGTCTAAATCCAGTCTTTAGAAATCAAGGTAGTTGTGTCAATTTTGTACAGACTCAAGGTAAATCTTATCTGTCTAAATATTGACCAGTACCCCGTAAACTAGTTGGTAAGTGTAAACTCACTCCTATGTACAAATCATCAATAAAAAATGAGTATTTGGCAGTTCACGAAAGGTTGACACTACCAACAGATTGCTTACTCAGTAGGAATTACTATAAATAATCAAATATTTTTAATATGAATCCAACAACAATCATTCAAAAATCATCTCATAAATCTTCTTCGGTATTAGTTTTGATACCTCGAATTTTTTATTTTCTCCGTACATTATCCACAACACCGCGTCATTTGGACTTTTTAAATCTGCCACTTCCGCCAAATTCCTTTCTTTTAATCTGTCATCCACCGGTTTAAAAGCTATTCGGGCCGGATTAACGGCTATGATTTCCCGATAATTAGAAAATTTAACAAAATCCATGGTCATTATCAGATATATTCCCAGTCTTTTCCCAAACTTTTGCAATCGAACGATATTGTCAATAATTTCACTCGGGTAACAATAATACATCTCCTCAAAACCGTGTAATACAATTAATATTTTTGCAAACTCTTTACTTTTGTCCTCAATGGACGCCTTAATTCTATTTTCTATCTCAGATATAGCCCACTTAAGAGGGGCAATACTCTTCTCGGGATCAGTAATCACCGAAGTTAGAAGATAACCGGTATTCTCTGGATAAAACAGTTCATTCTTCATCCCATCAATTAAAATTAGTTGTAGGTCATTTTCAGACCATTTTGCAGTTACTGATACCAGAATCTGGTTAATCAGTTGTTTTACGTGAGTAAACTGTGAACCGGTAATAATTAAATTGCCCACTTCCTCCATATTTAACGTTACTATTTCATCTTTGTCGTCCTTGCCCAACAATATTTCAAAGTCCTTGGTAACCGACAGAAATTCAGACAATATCTTGTTTTTTATTTGTTTGGGTCTTAACTTATTCCATTTTAATTTCGGAATCATTATCTCTGGTTTTGATGGCAACAATTTCGGTTTTTTATAATCACCTACGCCAATTAAAATTTTTCTTGGTTTAGCTCCATCTGCCGGGCCAAGTACACCCGTTTTTTCCAGTTGATCTAAGAGTCTGGCGACTCTGGCATAACCCAGTCGAAGGTGTCGTTGTATAAGTGAAGCGCTGGCCTTTCCGGTCTTAAGTATCAGTTTGGCCGCATCATCATAAAGGGGATCAATTTCTTCGTCAAACTCTATTAACATATAACATAATATACATTATTCAGTCTTAAGTTTTCTAAATAGCGGATAATCCCATCAACGAACATTTCCATGCCAAAACCCTAAGTTATAATGACAGTATAAAATGCACAATAAACCAAACATAAAATCGATCATTTTTGATATGGGTGGAGTAATCCTTGATATTAATACCAAACAGACTTTTAACGTACCGATAGCCCTGTCTGTTTTGTTTAACATCACGGCTGATCAATCGCAACAAATTTGGAACGATTGCAATCGAAGTAAAATATTAACTGGTCAAGAAACACCGAATCAATTCCTTGAAAAAATTGCCGATATTTTAAAAATAAAAATCAATTCTCAAACCCTTCTTAAGCAGTGGACCAAGCTTAGTCTCAAAGACGAAAATTGTATCGATTGGCAAGTAATGGATTATGTATGTGATTTACAAAAGAATTATAAAGTCTACATCCTAAGTGACGCCATCAATGTCGCCCAAGACGACGCTTTCACTCAAACTCTTAGGTTAAAATTTGACGGCTATTATGTTTCCTACGAACAGGGTTTTAAAAAACCCGATCCCGAAGCTTTTTTAAACGTTTTGACCAAGACTAACTCAAGGCCAGAAGAAAGCATTTTTATTGACGATACAAAAATAAATGTTATCGCCGCCAATCAGTTAGGGATCAAATCGATTGTTTATAAAAACTTAAAACAACTCAAAAAAGAGATTAAGCCATATTTGACAAGAAATTAACATTAAGCTAAATCCTTTTTCACTCTTCGAGTGGCGCTTAAAGCGCCGAAATTAAATTCATTTAAAGAAAATAACATTACTATCTGTTCTTTTTTTTATTAAGTTAAATCCCGCATACAAAGGTTTTAATTTGGTCCAAGGCGGGGAATATCGAATATGGCCTAAGGATTCTAACTTTTCTACCCTTGCCTTTGACAAGTTTATTACTTTATCTTCTGTCTCCTTTGACAATATTTAAAACAATAGTCTCTATGACTACTGTCTAAAATGTCAGAGACAGGACATGTTAATAATCTTGATAGCTCGTTACCTTGCTATTTTCGATATAGAAATAATAGGCGCTCGCCCCATAAGAATCTTTATAGTATATCCATTGCTGGGTTTCGCCAAATCCATAGTTTGTTGTATTAATATCATTCGGCCAACCAATGGAGGTCATTAATTCAAATAAGTTCATGCCTATCCAATATTTCCGTTCTATTACATTTTGAATATTAAAATTATCTATATGCCTGTATTTATTTGATAA
>CAYUVX010000087.1:0-3313 GCA_964448325.1 uncultured Candidatus Saccharibacteria bacterium | reverse complement strand
ATTTTGATTTGCCCTTCCGCCACTGTATTTCTCATAATTTCTTTTAAGGTAGTTTCTTGCCCAGACTTAATACCAGCAATTTCTGAGTGTGGTAGAGTAAATTTTTTATTTACAGCCACGAACCACTGATTCATTATTTGAGGTTCTATTTTTCCGCCAGTTCTTTCGGCGGTTGCAATATTATGAATATAATCCTCTTCTTTTTCTAATAAACCCTTAATTTTTAATTTTTCAACTATTTTTTCTCTAGCCTCGGTAATTTTCATTTCAGCAAATTCTCCTGCTATTGGTAAAAGTTTCCCATACTTGTCAATTATTTGTTCTTTATCTAAATTATGCCTTTGGGCAATTTCAAAATCTTCCTTACTATGCCAAGGGGTAATAGTCATTACTCCTGTTCCAAATTCCATATCAATTATTTCATCCTTAATAATTGTAGCTGTAATGGGTCCGTTTATCCACTCTAAATCAATTTTTTGACCATCCTTATAATCAGCATACCTTTTATCATTGGGATGCATAACTACATATTTATCACCAAATTTTGTTTCTGGTCGCGCCGTAGCTATTACAAAGGGGCCATATTTTAAATAATAAAATTTAGTTTTTTCTTCAGTATAAATAATTTCATCATCGGAAATAGTAGTTTGTCCTTTGGGATCCCAGTTTACAATTCGATGTCCACGATAAATAAGCCCGTCATTATACATTCTTTTAAAGACAGTTTTAACCGCCAGATTTCTTTTTTCATCCAATGTAAAAGCTTCTCGCGACCAATCACAAGAAGCACCAAGGATTCTGATTTGAGAGGTGATAGTATCATGGCTGTTTTTGGCAAATTCTGAAACCTTTTTTAATAATTCCTCCCGGCCCAGGTCAAATCTATTTTTACCTTCTTTTTTATATATTTCTTTTTCCACTTTTGATTGCGTGGCAATAGCTGCATGATCTGTTCCAGGCAGATAAAGGGTTTTTTTACCGCACATTCGTTGGTAACGGATCATAATATCCTCAGTTGTTAGCATCAAAGCATGACCCATGTGAAGGATACCAGTTACGTTTGGTGGGGGCATTATTATAGTATAAGGTTCCTTGAACCGGTCGTGTAAACCTGCCTGCACAGGCAGGTTATCGGGATTAAAAAAACCGCTATCCTCCCACATTTTGTAAATCCGCGGTTCAGTTTCCTGTGGGTTATAGGGTTTTAAAAATTTCTCATTCATCTAACTATAATAGCAAATATAACACAAAAATTAAAGGCTTAAATTTCCATTTGCTCCAAAATCTGACACCTGACACCTGGCACCTAAAGCCTGGTATCTAATATAACCAGCAATAGTGATCATCAAAGCATTATCGGTGGAGGTAGATATTTCTGGTAGGAGAAATTCTACTCCAGTTTCCTGTGCTATTTTTTCTAGAGCCAAGCGAATATTTTTATCAGCAATAACACCACCACCAACAATTAAACTTTTGGCCCCGTGTTCTATAATTGCTGTTTTTGTTTTTGAAGTTAAAACCTCAATCACTGCTTCTTTAAATTCATAAGCAATTTCTTGTTTAATTTCTTCTGTTAATTCTGGTATTTCTTTAAGAGTATATAAAACGGAAGTTTTTAAACCAGAAAAAGAAAAATCTAAATCTTTGGAATTTATCATCGGGCGGGGGAATTTGAATGTTTGAACGTCAATATTTCTTTCCTTCCAAGCGTCGGCATATTTGGAAATTTGCGGACCACCAGGGTAGGGTAGGCCAAGCATGCGTGCAACTTTATCAAAAGCTTCACCCACAGCGTCGTCCCTTGTTCCGCCAATAATGTCATATTGCATTTCCCCTTTTATAAAAACTAACTGGGTATGCCCGCCAGATATTAAGAGAGCAATAGCGGGATAGGAGATAGGTTTCAGGTGCCAGGTATTAGGAGTAAGGTTTGAGGGGGAGAGAGAAGAGACTACAATATGACCTTCCATATGATTGGTGGGGATTATGGGAATATTCCAGGCTTGAGCCAAAGCTTTGGCAAAAGTTACGCCAACCCAGAGTGCCGGTTCTAAACCTGGACCATTTGTTACGGCAATAGCGTCAATATTAGGTTTCTCAATTGTTTCTAATAGTTTCTTAAGTTCCAGAAAAAGTTCTGGCTCCCGCTCTAGAATTTTCTCTACTGTAGACAAAAGCCCAGCCTTGGGTAGTCCCACAGGCTCGGCTTTTGTCTTCCACAGTCCAGCCTCTTCTAAACATTTTTCAAATAAAGGCACTAAATTTTTTGCATGTTCTCTTTTAGCTAGCATAGGGAAAACTCCACCAAATTCTTGATGTTTCGCCACTTGTGAATAAAGCTGATTTCCAAGTACTGTAAGTACTTGCCCTGAGCTTGCTTGTGGTGAGCTTGTCGAATCCGTCGAGCGGGCTTCAATCAAGCACACCCCTGTTTCGTCGCAACTTGTTTCTATACCTAAAATTATCATATCCTCAAGACTACCATTTTAAGGCCTAATTTGCCATGATTTCATACCAAACATACCAAGGCTTAGCTTACAAAGGCTTAGCCTTTGTAAGCTAAGCCTTGGTATGGGAATCAGCCATGCCCCACATTGTTCGGGGCTGGTAGGCCGGGCATTGGGGTAGTAGAAAAAGCGTTGCGTGCCCAGCGTAGCTCTTTGACCCGCGGAGCTTTATGCGAAGTTGGTTTGGCGGAGTTCGGAGAAATAAGGATTAGAACACGCCAGTCGATTGGCGTGTTATGTTTCCGTCTTCAAAAAAGCAAAAAAGACTGAAGCAGTTCAGTCTTTTTGAAATCGCGCTTTTGTGACCCCAATGCGTGGCTTTCAGAACTTTTGAATGAGAAGGATAGTATTAAAATATGCTTGAAAGAGTTAGAAAGTTTAATATTATAGATGAAAGAAAAACCCACCAGACAAGGTGCCCAGTGGGCTTTCTTGTTGGTGGGTCTAGTCTTGAGCGACGACGATGAAACCAGGCGTCCAATCAAAGGCGTAGGGCGTCCAGTGACACCCTTGTGCCGTTATCTTGAGCGCTTTGCCCCGGGACTTAATCTGAACCTCGGCTTTTGAATGTCCTTTAGGGTTGCTGACGTAGACGAGATTTCTTTCTTCATCTACCACAACCTTGAGCTCATCATTTTTGAAGACCGTCTTGCTACTCATAGTATTCCTCCTTTCGAAACATTATTCATACCGTCACGATTTACATTCTTTTACTATTATAGCAAATTGAATGATTTTGTCAAGCACAAATGGTATTGTGTACAATCATATCTGACAGTGCAAAGATATGGATACTATGACACATA
>CAYUVX010000086.1:0-3343 GCA_964448325.1 uncultured Candidatus Saccharibacteria bacterium | reverse complement strand
TAAATTTATCTTTATCAATCCAAATAAGTGTCCCATTCGTTTCATCAATAATTTCTGTTTTCGCAATCACCGCTGGATATGACACACAGATTTGCCCTAAAACATTTATATTTTTATTTAAATTCACTGGCTCTGCCTTAGGCATAGATGAGGTACTAACAGTGATTAACTTTCTAGAATCTGAAACAGTAATAGGAGCGGAAGTAGCCGATTCCAAGACTTTCTCAATATCATCTGGAATATCCACAGAAATATAAACATTGGGATCAGAAAAATTATCAAATATGTATTTTTTTTGCATAAAAAGGTAATAAATAATATCAGAGACCCGACTGATAACAATATGGCTAGTCTTTCTTATAAAGCTGAGCGGATTGATTTCCAATGTAAAAGCCTTGACTTGAATAGACAAAGAAAAAAACATTATTATCATCATTAAGGAAGAAAGAAAGAAAAACTTTACCGATTTCATTTAAAGTGATTATATCATATTTTTTTATTTTATTGTATAATTCAAGGATGAGAATTATTTTTATTCTTTTGGGCTATATTAAATGGCATTATAGCAGAGCCCTATATTCCCTAACTAAAATCTGGGGTACTTTTCTCTCTTTTATTTTGTCTTATTTCTCAATACGCTTGCTCTTTAAAAATTTCTTTGCCCCTTGGAAAAGGATGACAGAAAGCTATCCCAAACATTTTAACTTAAAGAAATATTTTTTTGCTTTTTTGGTAAATTCTATTGTAAGAATTGTTGGCATGATTATGCGAGGCGCTTTGATAATAATCGGCCTTTTTGTTTTTATACTTTTACTAATTTTGTATCCTGTGGCTTTGATTATCTGGCTGGTCCTCCCTTTTGTAGCTTTAGCCCTGATCGGATGTGGTATATCTTTAATAGCAAAATAAAATGACAAAACTAGATTCTTTTTTAAAAAAAAGTCCACTCTACTCGATTTTAATGCTGGAGAGTTATTTTTCTGCTAAAAAAAGAAGATTTCTAATAAGAATATGCGAATATTTATTAATCTCTATTCCTATTATTATAATTATAGGAATTATTTCTGATGGTTATGGTCTTGTTCAGTCAGAAGTACTTTTAAATTTAATAATAGGTAGATTATTTGGGCTTACTATTATAATACTGGGCTTCTTCATAATTATGCAAATGTTTGAGACATATTTTGTCTCTGTTTACTATTTTGATTATATTGTCAAAAACAATTATAAAAAAAATGAGCTATATACATTTTCCGCCGGTCGTATACTACGCCGGGCAGAACGAGGCAATATTTTAACCGGCCTTCTAAAGTCTCAAGGTGTTGGCAAAATGCTTATCACCCGCTTGGGAATAAGCAAAGCAGAATCAAATCTCATATTATTAAAACAGGGAGAAATAAAGAATCCGCCTATATTTAAGACAAATGATCGAGCATTGATCAAAGTAATGGATATTGCCGAATTTATTTTTGAAAATCATAATGATTTCAAAAATCTATTGGCAACTCATGGTCTTGGAAAAAAAGATTTAATTGAAGCGGTAAACTGGGTGATTTATAGTACGGAAGAAAAGGAATATGACCGACACTGGTGGCTAAAGGAAAAACTAGCAAAAATACCCGGTGTAGCTGAGGATTGGTCATTTGGTAAAACATATCTTTTAAACAAATACAGTCGAAACCTTCTTATTGACAAAGAAGTAGTATCAGAAATGATAACTTTTCCAAGTAGAAAAAGAGAGCTTCAACAAATACAATCAATCTTGGCCAGATCTTCTGGAGCAAATGCCCTACTGATAGGCTTACCCGGTCAAGAAAAAATGGAAGTAATTTGGAATTTATGCCGGTCTATAAAGGAAAAAACTTCTGTGCCACAACTAATTGGTAAAAAACCCTTATTATTTTTAACTTTAAATTTTACTAGTTCTATAGATAATAAAAATGATTTTGAAGACAAATTAATTGCCATCTTTTCCGAGGCACTTGAGGCTGGAAATATAATTTTAATAATAGACAATTTTCCAAAATTAATACAACAGGCAAAACAATATGGTTTAGTTTTACAGGACATATTAGAACCATATTTTGCCAGCCAAACAGATCAACTTATTGCTTTATCTGATACAGAATATTTTCATAATCTGATTGAGTCAGATCAAGCAATGATGTCCAACTTTGAAACAATAATGACCAGACCGTTACTATTGGACGAAATTGTCAAAATAATATCTCGAGAGGCTTTATTTATTGAAAAAACCTATGAAATATTATTCACCTATCCAGCAATTTTAGAGATAGCAAAAAGTGCCGAATACTATTTTCCAGATGGTGTATCATCAGACAAAGCAAAAGACATACTGACCGAACTATCTCCATGGGCAATTAAAAATAATATTGAAATTATTGGCCGAAATGAAGTTTTGGAATATGTTGGGAATAAAACAAATATTCCTATATCCAGTATCTCAGCAGATGAAAAAAACAGATTATTGAATCTAGAAAATTTATTAATGAAAAGAGTTATTGCCCAAACCGAGGCAATATTTGCTGTCGCCGGGGCCATCAGACGCAGTCGGGCAGGTATTAGAAATGAAAAAAGACCTTTGGGATCCTTTCTTTTCCTAGGTCCAACCGGAGTTGGAAAAACAGAAACTGCCAAAGCCTTGGCTGATGTCTTTTTTGGAGATGAAAAATTATTATTACGCCTAGATATGTCTGAGTATCAAAATGAAGAAGCCTTGGCCAGACTAATAGGCTCACAAGAATCAAATACTCAGGGTATATTAGCTAATATGCTACGAGAAAACCCATATGGAGTGCTCCTTCTTGATGAATTTGAAAAAACAAATAAAAACGTATTAAATTTGTTTCTTCAGATAATTGATGAAGGATATTTCTCTGACGTTTATGGCAAAAAAGTGATGGCCAGAAACATTATGTTCATTGCTACTTCAAATGCCGGCGCTGAAAAAATATTTGAATTAATCTCGGCTGGGGAAAAACTAAACAAGCATGAATCGGAAATAATTGCTCATATTATCAAACAAGGTATTCTCAAGCCAGAATTAATCAATCGCTTTGATGCCACAGTTTTATTTCACCCACTCACAAAGGAAAATCTATTTGGAATTGCTGAATTAATGCTTAAAAAAGTGGCTAAACGGCTTGGCGAAAAAGGAATGATTTTTTCTATCAATAAAGAATTAATAGACTTTGTAGTTCACGGTGGTTATAATTCCACCTTCGGTGCCAGACCTATGAATAGACTTATTCAGGATACAGTAGAACAACATATTGCTGATTTGATAATAATTATCCAAGCAGTGTTTTTCTCTCTATATCAA
>CAYUVX010000085.1:0-3344 GCA_964448325.1 uncultured Candidatus Saccharibacteria bacterium | reverse complement strand
GTTTCTTGGATAGCCTGAGAAAATTAAGTTTGTTTTTCCTTCTTGTAGGTATCTTTGGATTTCTAAGGTAACAACTTTATTTATACTTTCATCATTTGCGAATTTTGCCTTATCTACATTTTCAAAATCATTTTTAAAATACTTATAATATTTTCCAGAACTTCCCTCTGTTTTAGCGTCTCTTATAATTTGGCCTGTGGAGACTATTTCATAATGAGGGTTTTTCTCTTTAAGGTTTTTGGCCAAACTATCTTTTCCTGAGCAAGGTTTGCCCAGGGGAACAATGATTTTTATTTTCTCCATTTTTTAAAGGTAGTTGAATATATAGTTTTTTAATAATGTTTTCAATATTTACGGAAACATATCGTTATCATTGACTTCGGTTTTTCTTCGGTTTATGCTTAATTAATGCCCATTTTACCCCAAAAAAATTTTTCCAGAAAGAAATTTAGTAGAAGAAAAAGTTTTGATCTTTATAAGAAAGTAATCGAACTTCGAAAAAAAGAATGTAGTTATACTGAAATTAGAAGAGAAACTGGTCTTGCTAAATCGACCATCCAAAACTGGTTAGCATATGCAGGTTTAACCCTTTCAAAAGAGCATTTAGAAATTCAAGCAAGAAAGAGGGTAGAAAGCTGTGTTATAGCAACTGAAGCTTCGAAAAGAATAAGAGCCAGAAGAAGAGAAGTTGATATCCAGAATTTTATTATGGAAAACAAAAAATATTTGATTGATCCATTCTTTATTAGTGGAATCATGTTATATGAAGCGGAAGGTACAAAAGGGGACAACAATGGTTTTTCCAACTCAGACTTTCGACTTATTTTGACATATGTGAGGTTTTTAGAAAAATATTTTGCTTTAAATAGAAATAAAGATATGGTATTTAGGCTGTATATACACGAGACAAGAAAAAATGATCTGCTAAAAATAGTTAAATTTTGGGCAAAAAAGATTTCTATAAGTACAGATGAAATTAAGTTAAGTTGGAAGCATAACATTGTTGTTAAAAAAAGATTGAACCCAGACTATTTAGGCCAATTTGAAGTTCGAGTTAGAGGAGTACACTATTTTACTAGAAAATTACTGTCGGTTTCGGATATAATACTTGAAAAGCTCCTTAGAAATTAGCTTTATATTGCGGGGTCGTATAAGGGTAGTACGGCAGACTTTGGATCTGTCTATCTTGGTTCGAATCCAAGCCCCGCAGCCAAGACGGGCAAGTATGTAGCCATACACTTTTAAATTACACCTATGGGAGAATTTTCGAAGGACAAATTATATCAGCTCTACTTTAGAGGCTCCTCGCTTAAATTATTTTTACAGGGCGTCAACAAATATAAATTATATCTAGATAGCATTAAAGGTGAGGGAACGAAAATAATTGATGAAAAACTTGATCAAATAAACCGCTTGATAGTCTGGCTCGAGAAGAAGATGGCTGAAGTTGAAAGCGATTGGGATTTAGAAATACTTCCGCTATATGGTGAAACGCTCTGTATACTAAAATCTACATTACCCTATATATTAAAGGATTTAGAGTTAGAGAGAATTCAAATATTGAAGAAGAATTCCCCTCCAGAAGCCACAGAGGGTGTAGATACTAAAATTGAAAACGTCAAAACCCTAATGGAAACAGGAACCATGGCAAAAGTACCAACCGGGAACATTATGGGAAAAATTGAAAAGAATAGAAAGTTATCAAACATTGCTTCTACTAGAACTATTATTCTTATGGACCAGGAACTGAAAAGAACGGTCAGGGAGATTACCAATGATTCCTTCAACAACGATAGAGCGTTAGACGACGCTGCAACAATTTTAGAAGATAGAATTCGAAATGTTGCTGGACTTCAAAAAAGCGATATTGGCCAACGTCTTATTGATAAAGCATTGAACCCAAGTAATGGTGTTTTGGTGATCTCTGAGGTCGCAAACGAACAAGAGGGCTACTGGAAGTTATATGACGGTTTTCTGAAAGCTATCAAAAATCCAACATCACATAGGAGGATAAAAATTACAAAAAAGGAAGTTATGCAGATAATTGAATTCGCGGACTTCCTTATCGGACTGTTGCAGCGTTCGCGGCAAAGAAAACCTATTTAATCAAAATAGGCCGTTGTTGGTTATAATAATAACAAGGGTCCTGACCTGTATGCTCAGCAAATTTATAAAATTAATGTCTGAATAAAGACCAAGATATTGAATTAGCAATGGAAACAAACGAACACCAAAAAGAGATAGTAAACGGTTTAAATCCATTTGTTGCTGACGTTATAAAACGTTGCTCAACTAGTCAGAATATTGTTAAGGATCATCCAATGACTCTTAGAGATAATTTGAAGAATAAAAAGATTACTTTTTCTATGTTAGAGCAACTAACTGATGAAATATCCCAAGTAGACAATGGTGTTGTGAAATATTTAATTATAGGCGGTTGGGCACGTGAGCTTATACTGCAAGCAGAAGAATTAAACCCTTTAGATTCAAAAATTCCTTTTAGTACACGTCTTGTAAGTGGTGTTTCAAATATCCCGATTCCTTCTCATGGAGACATTGACTATATTTCTATGACTTCGGAAAATCTAATGACCAAATCCATTTGGGAAAAATATTCAACTGATGGGGGCAAAAGCTCAGCTCCAGTTCAATTACTGTACTCAAATGATTTTTCAAGAAGACAGTCAGGAACTAACCAACCAGATCCAGGTGCACTGGAAAAATATTGTTGCAAAGTAATTGTTCAAGGGCATGAATTTATTGTTCCAAGACCTGAGGTTTTATTTCTCGAATATGCATTTCATAAAAGGGCATCAATCTCATCTAATGCTTCCGGATATGAAATCGGCAAAATTTGGCCAGAAAATCAAAATTCATTTTATTGGGCAGTCTTTCTTATTGAAATTAATAACAAGTATTTATTTGATGTAGATTTCCTGGAAAGCACACGCAAAGAACTGATTGAGATCGGAAAAAGAAACAACGACACAGGAGTTAAAGAATTAAATGAATTCGGATATCTAGACAGGAGTACTATAAACTGAATATTCTATTTGAAAATAGTTATGGGGTTATAAGGGTCTAGACCGAGCTGCTCAGCCAATGCTTAAGAAAAAATAGGATTGATATTTAAGATAAAACTAGGAAAGGTAATTTAAGGGTGTGACTGTAATATAACCTTTATGGAGAGCACCGACATCAGTTTCAACTTCTGTTTCTAAATTCCTACTATAAGTTTCTTTCGGCTGATGAGCAATCTTTCTTTTTTTATCAATATCAAGTGGATATTTCCAAAGTCGAGTAATATCTTTGGCTGGTTTTACTATTCTAACTTTATCTGTGGG
>CAYUVX010000084.1:0-3372 GCA_964448325.1 uncultured Candidatus Saccharibacteria bacterium | reverse complement strand
GAGGAAATATTTTTAATATAAAAAACTTGAATGTGGATGTTCCTCTTGGAAAATTGGTTTGTGTAACCGGAGTATCTGGATCCGGAAAATCATCCTTTGTTTATGAAATTATTGATAAAAACCTCAATGCCAGATTTACTAAACGTCACCGCACAAATGAAATTTATAATTGTAAGAGTTTTACTGGTACAGAATATGTCAGCCGAGTGATATTGATAGATCAATCACCAATCGGCCGAACCCCTAGGTCAAATCCCGCTACTTATACCGGCGCCTGGACGCATATAAGGGATATGTTTGCTTTGACTATTGAGGCTAAGGCCAGAGGGTGGAAAGCAAATAGATTTTCCTTTAATGTCAAAGGTGGGCGTTGTGAAGCCTGCGAGGGAAATGGTGTGATAGAAGTGGAAATGCATTTTTTACCGACGGTTTACGTTCCTTGTGATGTGTGTAATGGCAAAAGATTTACCAAAGAAACATTAGAGATAAAATATAAAAACCTGCCTGCCGGTAGGCATGGGAAAAATATTTTTGAAATATTAGAAATGACCGTAGAAGAAGCTGTTCCTTTTTTTGAAGATATTCCGGCTATTTATGATCGTCTGAAAACTTTGCACGAAGTTGGACTTGGCTATTTACAATTAGGGCAAAGCGCTACCACTTTGTCTGGTGGGGAAGCACAAAGAGTAAAGATTTCATCAGAATTATATAAGCCTCATTTACAAAAAACGGTTTATCTTTTGGATGAGCCAACTATTGGTTTACATTATGAGGATGTAAATAAGTTGATTGAAATAATAAATCGTTTGGTGGATCATGGTAATACGGTTATTATTATTGAGCATAATATGGATATTATAAAAAGCGCGGATTATGTTATTGATATTGGGCCAGAGGGTGGGGATAAAGGTGGAGAAATTGTGGCCAAAGGTACGCCAGAAGATATTGCTAATAATGTAAAATCTTATACCGGAAAATATTTGAAAAGGCATCTGAAGAAAAAAGATGAAAAATACTGATTTCAAAAAAAAATTATCTGATACTCCGGGGGTTTATTTGTTTAAGAAAGGCCGGATTATTTTGTATGTGGGTAAAGCAACCTCGCTAAAGGATAGAGTTAAGAGTTATTTTAGTAATGATTTATTACAAACCAGAGGACCGCTTTTGGTGAAAATGGTCCAAGAATCTAGCACAATTCATCATATAAAGACCGATTCTGTATTAGAGGCATTGATTCTTGAGGCAAATTTGATTAAAAAGCATCAGCCATATTACAATACCAAGGAAAAGGATAATAAAAGCTTCAATTATATAGTAATTACAAAGGAGAATTTTCCTCGAGTTTTGATATTAAGAGGAAGAGAAATTTTCTCAACCGCCCCGGCTCGCGGACTCGCCACCCCGCCTTATCTAAGGCGGGGATTTGAAGGATTGACAGCTGTATTCGGTCCTTTTACAAATTCAGCACAATTAAAAGAGGCAATAAAAATTATACGTAAAATATTTCCCTTTAGAGATAAATGTAATTTAAATCAAAAGAGACCATGTTTTAATTATCAAATAAATCTTTGTCCAGGTGTTTGTATTGGATCCATAAGCCAAAAAGATTATCAAAAAAATGTAAAGAATGTTCAATTATTTTTCGAAGGTAAAAAATCTCAAAAAATTAAAAATCTTAAAAAAGAAATGAGTTTATTCGCAAAAAAATGCGAATTTGAAAAGGCTGGGAAATGGAGAAATAAAATTTTTGCTTTGAATCATATTCAGGATGTGGCATTGATTAGAGTTGAAAATAATTTCCCCAGAAACTACTCTCTTCACTTAACGGAGGACCTAATCGTTCCGAGAGTAGTTTCTGGGGAAATTATGCGTTTTGAAGCTTATGATATTGCACATTTATCTGGTACCAATAATGTTGGGGTAATGGTAATTGGTGAGTTAATAAACGGAGAATGGAATTTTAAAAAGTCTGATTATCGTAAGTTTAAAATTAATGATAGCAAAAATAGTGATACTAGTGCTTTGCGTGAAATATTAGAAAGGCGTTTAAGACATACGGAGTGGCCAGCCTCAGACCTGATTATTCTGGATGGGGGAATGGCGCAGTTAAATGTTGCTAAAATTTTTTTACATAGGGAAAAACGAACGGATACTTCTCTTTGCTTAACGGAGGACCTAATCGCTCCGAAAAGTGTCAGTTCGCTTTTTCCAGAGATAGTTGCTGTCACAAAAAACTCTCACCATAAGCCAAAAGCTATTCTGGGGCCAGAAAACTTAATTAAAAAATATAAAAAAGAAATTTTTTCGCTAAATAATGAGGCCCATCGCTTTGCTATTGCATTCCATCGACAAAAAAGAAATGCTATAATATAAAGCATGGCAAAGAAAAAAGTTGGAGTATTGCGTGGTGGTCCATCCTCTGAACATGAAGTGTCATTAAAGACAGGAAAGTCTGTCATTGATAATTTGTCTAATTCTACATTTTTAACTGATAAGTATGAGATATTAGATATTTTTATTGATAGGGACGGTGTTTGGCACTATTCTGGAGTACCAATAAAGCCAGAAAGTCTTTTTTTAAAGATTGATGTTATTTTTAATGCCTTGCATGGTACTTACGGGGAGGATGGAACAGTACAAAAACTCTTAGATCATTTTAACATTCCTTATACTGGCTCAACCGCTTTGGCTTCAGCGGTGGGGATGAATAAAGTTTTATCTAAAAAAATCTATAATAATTTTAAATTAAAAACTCCTATTCAGGCCATTATTTCAAGGCAGGATGATTTATCATCTGCAACAGTAAAAATTTTTAAAACCTTTCCTATGCCAGCGGTGGTCAAACCAGTGTCTGGGGGTTCTTCGGTGGGAACTTCTATTGCTAAAACATTGACCGATCTAGAAGTGGCGGTTGCTGAAGCTTTAAAATATTCAAATAGTGTTTTGATAGAAGAATTTATTTCTGGCAAGGAAGCAACCTGTGGGGTAGTGGATAATTTTAGGAATGAATTTGTTTATGCTTTATTACCGGTAGAAATACGAAAGCCAGTTGAATCTGCTTTTTTTGATTATGAAGCAAAGTATAGTGGTCAGTCGCAGGAAATTTGTCCGGGGAATTTTACCGAGGAAGAAAAGAAAATTATTCAAAATATGGCAAAGGAGGCGCATAATGCATTAGGTTTGCGCCACTATTCACGTTCGGATTTTATTATTCATCCGAAAAGGGGAATATATATATTAGAAACAAATACCCTACCGGGTTTGACCAGTGAATCATTATTACCAAAATCCCTTCAGGCTATTGGTTGTTCCCTGCCGGATTTCCTTGATCATCTCATCAAATTAGCCCTTGAGGATAAGTAGACTAGAAAT
>CAYUVX010000083.1:0-3372 GCA_964448325.1 uncultured Candidatus Saccharibacteria bacterium | reverse complement strand
AAATATGGTATGGCCACAGAATACCTGTTTGGTATAAAAATTCAGAAATTTATTGTGATGTGGAGGCCCCAACCGATGCTGGCTGGCTACAAGATGAAGACACTCTAGATACTTGGTTTTCCTCTGCTATGTGGACCTTTTCTACCCTTGGTTGGCCAGAAAAAACAAAAGATCTAGAAATATTTCATCCAACCGATGTATTAGAAACAGGTTATGAAATAATCTTCTTCTGGGTAGCTAGAATGATTATGATGACTGGGTATAGTTTAGGAACTATACCATTTAAAAATGTTTACTTTCACGGTACCGTAAGAGATGCAAAAGGAAGAAGAATGTCCAAATCTCTAGGTAATGGTATGGACCCAATGGAGGTGGCGGAAAAATTTGGTATGGACGCCGGACGCTTAGCTTTGATTATGGGCACGGCACCGGGCACGGATAGTAAAATTGATGAAAATAAAATTCGTGGTTACAAAAATTTTGCCAATAAAATCTGGAATATTACTCGTTTTATTTTAACTAATATTGAAAACCTTACTGTAGATAAGAAACCAGAAATTACAGCAAATGATCAGAAACTTTTAGTAGAACTAAAAGAAATTACCAAAGACATAACTGCCGATATTGATAATTATAGATTCTATTTAGCCAGTGAAAAAATATATCACTATATTTGGCACACTTTTGCTGATATAATAATCGAAGAGAGTAAAATTTCTCTAAATGGAACAGATAGAGTGGCTAAGGAATCCAAGCAGTACACATTATATCAAATACTAATCACTTGCTTAAAGATATTACATCCATTTATGCCATTTGTAACCGAGGAAATTTGGGATTCATTACCGCATAAAGATAAAAAAATGCTTATGATTGAGGAATGGCCTGTAGAAATTTTTGGTGACAATACAGATGGAATAGTTTTTTAAAATAAATGTTAAGCGAGACAAATGTATTAATCTTTGCCCTTCTTGGTGGCATTGTGCCAGCTCTTTTTTGGCTATGGTTCTGGATCCGAGAGGACAGGCTAAGGCCCGAACCTAAATCAGCCCTACTGTCCTCCTTTATTGGAGGTATAATGGCAGTTTTTCTAGCTCTTTTCTTTGAATTAGTAATATATTTTTTTCTAGCTGATGCCTCTATGCCTATTGATTTAAAAAGCCCAGCTATACTCTGGATTCCACTACAAAATTTTGCCGAGAAATATAATTTAATATCATTACAAAATACTTTTTGGACACAAATAGAAAACTTTTTTAGTAATCAAAGTTTTTTTCAAAATTACAATATTGATGTAAGAAAAATCTTTCTAGTAGTTATCATGGCTCCCGTTATTGAAGAATTGCTAAAACTAATACTGACCTATAATATTTGTTTGAGGAGAAAAATTAATGATGAACCAATCGATGCCTCTATTTATATGCTGACAGCAGCGCTTGGTTTTGCAGCTGTAGAAACCGCTCTCTTTCTGACCAAACCCTTATCAGATGGTCATATAATTGACAGCCTGATAGCTGGAAATTTCCGTTCTGTTGGACCAATGCTTATTCATCTTATTTCTTCTGCAATACTTGGAATATTTATTGGTTTAGCCTTTTATAAAAAGAAAATTATAAAATTTCTTTATTTAGTAATTGGTTTTATTTTAGCCATTTTCCTGCATAGTTTGTTTAATCTCCTTATTTTACTAAACGATACAACTCATAAAATAACATTTTTCTGGATTGCCTGTTTAGGAACATGGATGCTTGTAGTTGTTTTATTAGTCTTCTTTGAAAAAATAAAAAAAGTTAAAGTTCCCAAAAAAGGCTATTCAATTTGTGATAGGCAAAAAGACTAGATAAAAGTAAATAATATATGGTATAATAAACCAAAGATAAATAATAAAACTTATAATCTAAATTAATAATTAATTAGAAATTTCTATAAAGCAAAATTATAAAAGCTATATTAGAAATTCAATATTAAATGCCTAAAAATAAAACAAGTTTTTTTGAGAAAATAAAAAGAATACTGACTCCGGGCAGTAAAGACAATCTAGAATTAGAAATAGAAGATACCGATAGCGAAGAGCTAGATGAAGAAACTATTTTAAGTGATGAAGAAGAGGGCCAATTGGCAATTGATATGTTTCAGACACCGGATGAAATAGTGATCCGGACTATGGCAGCTGGTGTAAAACCAGAGGATTTAGATATTTCCATTACCAGAGATATGGTCACGATACGGGGAAAAAGAATAGAATCTCATGAAAGTGAAGTAAATGATTTCTTCCATAAAGAACTATACTGGGGAGCATTTTCCCGAACCATTGTTTTACCAGCCGAAGTAGAAATTGAAGAAGCAGAGGCTTCAGAAAAACACGGTTTATTGACACTTGTTTTACCTAAAATTGATAAAAATAGGCAATCAAAATTAAAGGTTAAGACAAATTAAAAACATGACCCCGGAAGAAAGAGAATTACTAACACAATCAATAAAATTAGCCGAGGAGAATAATAAAATGCTCCGTAGTATTAGACGAAGCTCTAGAGTATCCGCTTTCTTACGTATATTATATTGGCTGATTATATTAGGAACAGCTTTTGGTGTTTATTATTACACTCAGCCTTATTTAAATGCAGTAGTAAAAAGCTATAATGGTATGCGGGAAAATATTGAAAGCGTAAAAGGTATCACCTCAAAACTCCCTACCCTTCCTAGCTGGTTAGGTGGAAAAGAGTAGATTTTTTTTGTAAAATAAGGTAGTATCTTTACTATACCAAATGTCGAGATATGCTGTTTTGGTAGATAACATCGATAACGTTTTGTTACCAACGCCGAGATAGCTCAGTTGGTAGAGCATTCCCCTGAAGAGGGAAGGGTCCCCAGTTCGAGCCTGGGTCTCGGCACAAAAAAAATGAATAGCCTCCATAGCTCAATGGATAGAGCAATCCCGTCCTAAGGGAGAGATGTAAGTTCGATTCCTACTGGAGGCACAAAATACTACAGACCAAGTAGACTGGAGATTCTTTGCTCGTCAAAGCCGACAATAATATCCCCTTCTATATCAATAACCGGGACACCCATTTGCCCGCTTTTATCTACCATTTCTTTTCTTTTATCTAAATCCACACCCACATTATACTCCGTATAAGCAACACCCTTTTCCTTAAAGAAATCCTTGGCCATAACGCAAAAGTGACAAGAAGGTGTGGAATAAATAGTAACTTTTTTAGTACTCATTTTTTTATTTAATTAATCTATTATTAAAGCGACTGGCATATTCTAGCATATTTGTTAATATAACCCCAGTAATAAATAGGCGGGTATGGTACAGTGGTAGAATGCGACCTTCCCAAGGTTGAGACGCGAGTTCGATTCTCGCTACCC
>CAYUVX010000082.1:0-3386 GCA_964448325.1 uncultured Candidatus Saccharibacteria bacterium | reverse complement strand
GTTTCTCTATGATACCAAAGCCTGGCCTTGGGTACTCACAGAGGCCCGGCTTTGGTATTCATTTCTAGCCAGCTCAATTGCTCTAGCCATACCCACAATAAGAGGCACATTCTCCGTACCTGAACGAAGACCATTTTCCTGTCCCCCACCAAAAATAATCGGCGAAATTTCTATATCGGCTTTTTTAAATAAGATTCCAATTCCTTTTGGCCCATAAATTTTCTGTGCATCCAAAGTCAAAAAATCTACCCCTAATTCATTAATATTTAAATTACAATATAATCCAGCCTGACTGGCATCTGTGTGAAAAAACGGAAAAGAAAAAATTCTAACAGAAAAATCCTCGGAATTCTCTGGTGAATTTTTTTTACTTTTTCGCGCATGACGTATCTCCTTCATTATTTCTCGTATTGGCTGAATAGTCCCTATTTCATTATTAGCATAGCCAAGAGAAACCAGAACTGTATTAGGCTTAATTAATTTTCTTAAATCTCGTGGATTGACAAATCCCTTGGAATTAACTTCCAAATAGTCTACCTTGGCCCCCCTTCTCTCTAATTCCTTGAAACATTTGCTGACAGAACTATGTTCTATATTTGAAGTAATAAAATGTAAGTCAGTAATCTGGCTTATCCCGAGTTTTGTCGAGGGACTATTTATTATAGAATTCACCAAACCAAAAATCGCCAAATTATTTGACTCTGTTCCTCCCGAAGTAAAAATAATTTCCTGTGGTCTAGCCTTCAAATATCCAGCAATAATTTTACGTGAACTCTCAACCGCCAGTTTAGCTTTCACTCCCTGCTTTGTGATAGATCCAGAATTTCCAAAATTACCATTCCAATATGGCTTCATAGCCTTTATTACTTCTGCCTTAACCGGCGTAGTAGCGGCATTATCCAAATAAATTATTTTCTTTTGCATACACGCATACTAGCAAAAGCTCTGAACTTTGCAAATGATAAAGTTTTAAGGTATAATCCTTAACTGTATGGATCTTGAAATATATATTTGGGGCGCAAGCGCTCTTATAATAATAATTCTTTTCATTTGGATTATTTGGCTACAAAACAAGCTGGGTAAACTCCTAATTGGCAAGAGTAAAAATCTGGATGAATCCATGGCTATAATCACCAAGGAGATAGTTGAATTGAAAAAATTTCGCCTATCAGCCGAGGAAACATTCAAAAATAATGATGCACGCCTAAAGAAAAGCGTGGCCGGAATTGAGACTATTCGTTTCAACCCTTTCAAGGGTGATGGCTCTGGTGGAAACCAAAGCTTTGCCACTGCATTTCTAAATGAAGAAAAAAATGGTGTTATTATTTCCAGTATGTATAGCCGAGATCATATTAGTATTTTTTCCAAACCAATAAAAAATCTAGTTTCCGAATATGAATTAACAAATGAAGAAAGAGAAGCCATGAATAAAGCAAAGGATTCTATTTCAAAAAAATAATTCAATGAATGTTTTATTTTCAATTTTCAAATTACTAAACAAAGATGGACAAAGAAAATGCACAAAAGCAAATCGAACGTCCGCCCGTGATCTGCATCATGGGGCATATTGATCATGGAAAAAGTACTCTATTAGACTATATTAGAAAAACAAATATTGTAGATAAGGAAGCTGGAGGCATCACTCAAAAGGTTTCTGCTTATGAGGTTGTACACAAAGGAAAAAAAATTACTTTTCTAGATACTCCTGGCCATGAGAGTTTTGCAAAAATTCGCCAACGCGGAGCTATTGTAGCTGATATTGCTGTATTAGTTGTCTCAGCTGAAGATGGAGTAAAAAAACAAACCATAGAGGCTTTACATTGCATCAAGGAAAGTAATACGCCTATGATTGTCGCTATTAATAAAATAGACAAAGCAGGTGCTGATATTGAAAAAACAAAAGTTAATCTAGCAGAAAATGAAATATATTTGGAAGGCTATGGTGGCTCTACTCCTTTTGTACCTATTTCTGCTAAACTTGGCCAGGGTGTAGATGATCTATTAGACCTTATGCTTTTACTTGCTGAAATAGAAGAACTTCAGGGAAATAATAGTAAGAATGCCCAAGGGGTGATTATTGAAGCCAATATGGATAAGAAAAAAGGTATTTCCGCTACCATGATTATCAAAGACGGAACGATTAAAAGTGGTATGTTTGTAGCTTGCGGTAAATCCCTGGCGCCTGTTAGAATAATGGAAAACTTTTTGGGAGAAAAAATTACTGAGGCCACTTTCTCCTCCCCTATTCGAATTATTGGCTTTGATATATTACCAGCAGTTGGAACAGAATTTTTTACCTTTGAGAATAAAAATGAGGCTTTAGATTATATATCCTCATATCAAGAACCAAAGCATAATAAGTGTGAAATTATAGATGAAAATGCTGAAAATATTGGAATTATAAACATCATTATCAAGGCAGACGTTACCGGCTCTATAGAGGGTATTGAGCATGAATTAGAGAAAATCAAAAGTGATAGAATGAAAGTGAAAATTGTTCATTTTGGAGTTGGTGATATTACAGAAAATGATATTAATATGCTAGCTGGCTTGCCGGACTCCTTGGTATTAGGTTTTAATGTCAAAGCCGATGCTCAAGCTAGAGCGGTGGCAGAAAAGTCTAGCATTCAGATAAAGATCTTTGATATTATTTACAAGCTAACTGAGTGGCTGGCCGAAATAGCGGAAAGCAAAACTCCCAAAATTGATATAGAAGAAATGACTGGCCGGGCAAAAGTTTTAAAATTCTTTAGTGCTGTAAAAGATAAAAATATTATTGGGGCCCGAGTAGAAGATGGCGAAATAAGATTAAGTGATGAAATTAAAATATTAAGGAATGAAATAGAAATTGGCCGAGGAAAAATAAAAGAATTACAGCAGATGAAGGAAAAGACAAGTGAAGTGCGAACTGGCGTAGAATTTGGTTGCCAATTACAAGCAAATATTACACCAGCCCCTGGGGATAAATTAGAAGCTTTTAAAATAACACAAAAATGACCGTAACATTTAAAGACGAAAAATTGAAGGATCAAATTCAAAAATGGGCTGCCGATTTTTTACAAAGAGAATCCAGTGGTGCCTCATTGATTACCGTTACAGATGTAAAACTTTCGCGGGAAGCAAAAGAAGCTACCATTCTTTTTACTGTCCTGCCAGAGGATAAACAGGATGTAGCCTTGGAATTTGCCCGCCGTCAACTTGGTGATTTTCGAGAGTTTATGAATAAAAAAGTAAAAACCGGCCGGATGCCTTTTTTCCATTTTGATATTGATTTAGGAGAAAAACACCGACAAAGAATTGACGAAATCATAATAAAAAACTAATATATAGGTTCGGCCTGGTAGCCAAGTGGTAAGGCATTCCTCTGCAAAAGGAATATACGGCGG
>CAYUVX010000081.1:0-3400 GCA_964448325.1 uncultured Candidatus Saccharibacteria bacterium | reverse complement strand
AATACTGCATTTCTTAAATACTTTATGTTATTATTCTAATATTACTGTTCATGTAAATAATCTGTATCAATTACTTAACGCTCGGAGGGACTTAAGAAATAAAGCTACAGATGAGGAAGAGATTCTGTGGTTGAGATTAAGGAATAGTAACATAGGTTTCAAATTTCGTCGGCAACATAGTATTGGGAATTTTATCGTGGATTTCTATTGTCCATTGAAAAAACTAGCAATTGAGATTGATGGGAAACAACATCTAAATAACAAGGACCACGATAAGGAAAGGAGTGAGTATTTAGAAAATTTAGGGATTAAAATTATTAGATTTTGGAATAATGATATTAATAAAAATTTTGATAATGTTATTGGGAAAATTAAAGAAGAGCTAGTTTGTTTATGACAACCCCTCCTTTCTTAGGAGGGGTGGCGTTTTAACGCCGGGGTGGTTTGGTGGAATTGCTATTTATGCTATAATATCCACATGCAAAATAAATCAAAAGCTTTTATATTTTTAGGGCGGTCTGGTTGTGGTAAAGGAACACAGGCAAATTTATTAATAGAACATTTATGTAAAATAGGGGATAAGGATTGTAAAACTTTACATATTGAAAGTGGAGCATTGATCAGAGAATTTTCTCTTGGAGATAGCTACACACAAAAAGAAACCAAAGCTGTAATGGAGAGTGGTTTACTTATTCCGGAGGCTGTTATTGTTTCTTTATGGATGAATTATTTAGCTAATAACTTTACTAGCGATGAGAATATTGTCTTTGATGGCACACCTAGAAAACTTCGTGAGTCTCAACTCTTAGATGATGCTTTAAAATTTTATAAATTTGAAAAGCCAACGGTTGTTTGTGTAAATGTGAGTCGCGATTGGTCAAAGAAGAGACTGGAAGGCAGAGCAAGAAAAGATGACACACTAGAAGCGATCGAAAGAAGGTTGGAGTGGTATGAAACTGATGTAGTGCCAGTAATAAATTATTATAAAGATAGTTCTTATTATAATGTTATAGATGTAAATGGGGAACAGCCAATTGAGGATGTGCAAAAGGAGATCCTTGCAAAGTTGGGGTTAAATCTGTAAGATTTAGCTATGGCTATAACAATAAAGACTAAAGAGGAAATAGAAATATTAAGAGAAGGAGGCGCACGATTAGCCTTTATTTTGGCGCAAATAGCTTTGGCCGTAAAACCTGGTGCTTCTACTTTAGATTTGGATAATTTGGCTAGAAATCTGGCGGAAGAAAATGGGGATAAACCAGCTTTTTTAAATTATAAACCGGCAGGAATGAAGCGACCATACCCAGCTAGTATTTGTATTTCTATCAACGATGCGATTGTCCACGGTATACCAAATGAAAATCCTCAGATAATCAAGGAAGGAGATATAGTTTCCTTGGATATGGGTTTAAACCATAGGGGGCTTTTTACGGATTCAGCTATCACAGTAGGAGTTGGGGAAATTGATGAGGCTGGTAAAAATTTGCTTGCCATAACAAAGCAGGCACTTTCCGAAGGGATAAATGCTATTAAGGAAGGGAAACATATTCGAGATATTAGCTATGCGATTGAGAAATTTGTCCGGCCAAAACGGTTGGGAATTGTAGAGGAACTTTGTGGTCATGGAGTGGGCTATCATGTTCATGAGGATCCTTATATACCGAATTATTGTCTTGAGAATGATGGTGAAAGGCTAAAAGCTGGGATGGTTTTGGCTTTGGAACCGATGGTAAATGAGGGTAGTAAACATATTAAATTAGATGCTGATGGATGGACTTATCGTACAGCTGATGGCTCTCGCAGTGCTCATTTTGAACATACAGTTGTTGTTACAAAAGGTGGTGTAGAGATATTAACGTAGTTGTACTATTTATGTTATAATTCTCTACAATGGAAACAGGAATGGAAAAGATAGAACAAAAGTTTAACTCACCACAGGAAGAGCTGGATTTTTTACGTGGAGAGGTAGCCAGACATGAGAAAGTTCTATCAGAAAAAGGGGAGGAGGCACCAACTGAAGAAATAATTACTGATAAAATTATCGATTATAAAAATACTAAACCAGAGGAAGTTTTACATCCGGAATATCAATTACCTAAAAATGAAGTAGATGCAATTGTGCTTGATTTGTCTCCCGAGGAGCATGATTCTAAAATGGAAGAAATGGTTAGTATTCTACAGGCTAAGGGTTTAATGAATGCTTTATCTGTTGTGGAGAAATTAAAAGACCCTCATTTGGATGACGATTTTCATCGTTTCTTAGTACAATATATTAAGGCCGGTTTGCCCGTTATTGGTAAACAAGAAAAAAGTCCATTTTTTAGATCTTTGAGGATGACCTTATTTGAGGTGGCCTTACCGCAGGCTGAAGAAGAGGAAAATAAACAGAAAAACCTTAAGGAACTTATTTCTAAAATGGAACAATTTTATTCTGGTATGTTATCAGTGGCCGGAGAAAAAACCGGTCCGGATTATTTTAGTATCGAGCTTTCTAATGCCAATAAGAGCGAGGAATTTGTTTTTTATATTTCCGTACCAGATACAAAAAAAGATCTTTTTGAAAAACAAATACTATCTATTTTCCCTGAAGCAAAAGTTGTAGAAAAAAAAGATGATTATAATTTATTTAATGAGCAGGGCGTGTCCGTGGGCTCTTATGCCAAGCAGGAAAGCAATCATATCTTTCCACTGAAGACCTATGAGGAATTTGATTATGATCCCTTGAATGTTATTTTGAACAGTTTTTCTAAAATTGATCGTGACGGTGAAGGGGCTGGTATACAGATAATATTTAAACCTGTTGGGGAGAAATATGTCTCTTTTTATAAAAGAGCTTTGAAGGATATAAATAAAGGAATGAAGTTTAAGGAGGCTATTAATATGTCCCGCTTATCTTTTTTGGGCGAAACTAAAAAGGTTTTTAAGGAAATGGCTGATGGATTTTCTGGAGCGAAAAAAGATAAGGAAAATAAAGAGAAAGAGCAAATAGATCAAAAAGCTTTAGAAAGAATAAATACCAAAATTAATACACCAACAGTGGAAGTTAATATTAGAGTTATTGCTTCTTCAAAGACAGAGACTGAAGCTTTGTCCATTTTGTCTGATTTAGAATCGGCATTTAATCAGTTTGAGAATACTGGTAGCAATAGACTTTCTTTTAAAAGATTAAATGGAAAAGATTTACGGCAGTTTTTCCGCGAATTTTCTTTTCGTTTATTCAAGGATAGTCAGAAATTGCCATTAAATATCAGGGAGATTACGACTATGATTCATTTACCAGAGAATGAAATCATGGGTACTTCTCAATTAAAGCAGAGCAAGGCGGGGACGGCTCAGGCCCCATTGGACTTACAAAAGAAAGGCATCTCTTTGGGGAAAAATATTCATCGTAATGTAGAAA
>CAYUVX010000080.1:0-3460 GCA_964448325.1 uncultured Candidatus Saccharibacteria bacterium | reverse complement strand
TAGCCCCCTCCTTAACTAATGAGGGGGAAAAGACGTTACGTATCTGACCCTCCCATTAGTTAAGGGGAGGGTGGCATTCCTATGCCGGGTGAGGTTGTGTTATACTTCTCTCATGATTTCCAAAATAACCGGACAAGTAATCCACAAGGCAGACAAATTTATAGTTATAGAAACCAACAATATTGGCTATAAGGTTTTTGGGACGGCAGAATTATTGAATATGGCCAAAGTAGAGGCTGAACTAAAAGTTTGGACTTATTTAGCCGTACGAGAAAATGCCATAGACCTGTATGGTTTTGCTGATAAAAAAGAGTTAGACTTTTTTGAATTACTTATTACTATTTCTGGTGTTGGGCCAAAAACCGCTTTGGGGATATTAAATGTCGCTAATGTGGATTCTTTACGTAAGGCTATTTCTACCGGAGAGACGGCTCACCTCACAAAAGTCTCCGGCCTCGGGAAAAAAATGGCTGATAAAATTGTTCTGGAATTAAAAGACAAATTAGGTTCCTATGAAGAAGTGGCTCTTGGCCTTAGGGAAGAAATAGATGCCTTGGAGGCCCTGAAATCCCTTGGTTACTCTCACCGCGATGCACGCGAGGCTTTGCAGGAAATAGATAAAGCCCTGACCACCACCAGTGATCGCGTTAAAGCGGCACTTAAACATTTAGGAAAATAATTTTATATATGATAGTTTGTAGATAGTATCAAAACAAATAAAACATGGAGCCTATATTAAGAAATATAAAGAAAATAATTCCCAAGAAAGTTTTCACTTTTTTCCAACCAATTTACCATTATAGCCTAGCCTTATTGGGTGCTATTATTTACCGCTTCCCTAGCCGAAAGATAAAAGTAGTAGCCATAACCGGTACAAAAGGTAAAACCTCCACGGTAGAATTTGTAAATGCTATATTAGAAGAAGCTGGCTTTGTGACCGCCCTGGCCGGAACTTTGCGTTTTAAAGTCCGCGATGATTCCAAACCAAATATGTACAAAATGACCATGCCGGGACGCTTCTTTATCCAAAAATTCTTACGCCAAGCAGTAAATGCAAAATGTGATTATGCTATTCTAGAAATATCATCCGAGGCGGCCAAACAATACCGCCATAAATTTATTGCTCTAGATGCTTTGATTTTTACAAACTTGGCCCCGGAGCATATAGAATCACACGGCTCTTATGATAAATATTTAGAGGCTAAATTAAGTATTGCTCATGCCTTAGAAAAATCCTCTAAGAAAGGAAAAATAATTTGCGCGAATATTGATGATAAGGAAGGTCATAAATTTTTAGCAATAAATGTGGAGAAAAAAGCCCCCTACTCTCTTAAGGATGGCGAACCGGTAGTTTGCCATGATGATGGTATAAAATTTGTTTGTGAAGGAATGGAGATAGTATCAACACTACCCGGGAAATTTAATGTCTATAATATGCTGGCCGCGACCGCCTATGCTCGGGCCTTGGGCATTAGTATGGAAAGTATTAAAGCGGGCTTAGAAAAAGTAAAAGAAATAAAAGGCCGGGCGCAAAAAATTCCTAATAAATTAGGTATAGACATAGTTGTAGACTACGCCCATACGCCAGACTCACTAAAGGCCTTGTATTCCGCCTTCCCCGCAAAAAAGAAAATTTGTGTACTAGGGAACTGCGGGGGCGGGCGAGATAAATGGAAAAGAAAAGAAATGGCCGAAATAGCCAATGAATATTGTAATGAAATAATTTTGACCGACGAGGACCCTTATAATGATGATCCGAAAGAAATAATTGAAGAAATGGCCAAGTATACCAAAGCCGAGAAAACAGAAATTATAATGGATCGAAGAAGGGCTATAGCAGGTGCCATCAAGCTGGCCCGAACTGGTGATATTGTTTTGATTACCGGTAAAGGCACAGACCCCTATATTATGCGCAAAAACGGAGTAAAAGAGCCCTGGAGCGATGCCAAAGTCGCTGAAGAAGAGCTAAAAAAGACAGACGACGCAAGAATATAGTGCTAGAGGAGGCTTGGGAGCGCGACGGCGCGAGCACGAGGAATTTTTTAGCAAAAAAATATCCGTGCTCCGGTTAGTACTATATTTTGCAAAGTCTGATTTTTTATCCTATATTAAATTTATGCCGGAATTACCAGAAGTAGAAACAATAAAAAGAGAACTAAGTAAAATACTACAAGGAAAAATAATTTCCACGGTAGATATTTTGTGGTTTAAAACAGTCTCACCAACGACGGTTAATAACTTCAAAAAAGTTATTATAAATAAAAAGATTATTGGCCTGGAAAGAAAGGCCAAAATGCTTTTAATACACTTGAATCAAGACATTAGCCTGCTTATACATTTAAAAATGACGGGACAATTAATTTACGTCCCCAATAAAGGACGAATAATTGCTGGCGGACATTTTCCTGTGCAGGCAAGTCCCACTCCAGATATTCAAACGCCGGGCAAACATACACGCTTGATCTTTAATTTCAAAGACAAATCAAAATTATATTTTAATGACTTGCGAAAATTTGGCTGGATAAAAATACTTGATGATAAACTAAAAACACATTTAGAAACAAAACTTGGTTTAGAACCACTATCCAGCAAGTTCACCATGGTGAACTTCAAAAAAACATTAGAAAAATATCCAAATAGAACAGTGAAACAAATTCTGCTCGATCAGGAATTAATAGCCGGGATAGGAAATATTTATGCCGATGAAACGGCTTTTTTATCTAAAGTTTTACCAATGCGAAAAATTAAAAATCTGAAAGAAGGAGAAATAAATAGCTTATATAAAAATGTTATTGCTGTCCTAAAAAAATCCATCAAATATAAAGGCACTTCATCTAAAAATTATGTTCGCAGTAATGGCCAAAAAGGAGGCTTTGTCCCCCACCTTATGGTTTACGGCCGGGCTGGCCTAATATGTAAAATATGTCAGACAACAATCCAAAAAACCAAACACGCCGGCCGAGGCACGCACTATTGTCCAAAGTGTCAGAAATAATACACCACCTCGTCATCAGAATGCCACTCCTCCTTATCCAATGAGGAGAAAAATAGACGTTACGTTCATTAAAATCAAAGGAAATAAGAATACAGTGCTAGAGGAGGCTCACGGAAGACGACGGTCTGAGTGGGAGAAATTTTTTCAGCAGAAAAAATATCCGTACTCCGACAGTACTGTATTTTACGTAGGATAATTTAAATATTAAGTATCCGAAACATTGCTACGCCAAAAGCAACAGAGACATTCAGGGATTCTTTTTTACCAAGCATAGGGATTTCCGCAATAATATCGGCTAGTTTTAATATTCCTTTATTAATACCCGCCACCTCCTCCCCTATAATAAAAACTAATCCGCAGGTCCTGAGTTTTGACGAAGGATTATCTATCTGCACTTTTTTATAATCCACAGAATTTTTCGCCTGTTCAATAGCTACTATTTTATAATTTTCTTTTTTTAATTTT
>CAYUVX010000079.1:0-3465 GCA_964448325.1 uncultured Candidatus Saccharibacteria bacterium | reverse complement strand
AAGATCGCCACTCTTGGCTAATCTATAAGCTTCGGCAAACTTAGAAAAATTATCCTGATTTATTACCTCATTTACTCTAGCGTTCTTATTAGGAATTAATTCCTTCCAAGTAGCATAGTCATTATTTTCTAAGGCTTTTTGCATAGCCGTATGAATTTCAGTTGTCGAATTTGGTCCCGTAACATTTGGATCGCCTCTAAAAGCATCTGCTGTACCAATAAAGGTACCCGACATGCCTAGAATCAAAGCCAATGCCCCCAAACCCATCACCATTTTTTTTGCTTTTGTCATATTATTTTTTTATTAAGTATCTAATATCATCGACCTCTACATTTATAATACGAAACAAGTTTGCTTTTTCTTTCAATATATTTGTGTTGTAATATAAATAACTACAAAGGTTTAACCTTTGTATTTATCCACAGCAATGCATAATTATTATTTCATTAATTCCTGGAGTTCTGCCTGATGGCTCATCATCACCTCCATGGTTGCAGCTTGCTGATCCATCCCCGCTTTCATTTTAGCCTGTACCTCTGAGGCAATATCCGAAAAAAGTTTAGGGTTCTTCTCCACAGCCTGAATTATTTTTTGCTGTTGATCCTCCGGGACACCAGCAAGTTGTTTTTTCAACATTTTTTTTAAAAGCAAATCTTTTATGAATGACATATTTTTTAAATTAAACTATTAATCCTTCATATGAAAAATTTCCCTGATAAACTTTTCAATATCCTTATTTGGGGTATCAGTCGAGTAAATCTTTCCCGAGGTATCAACAGTACTTCCTACTAATTTATGCCATAAAAGAAAGTCTGTCGGCACATACCCCATGTTAATTAATTTTTCCTTAAACTTAAGAACCTTATCAAGTTTCATTTCTAAATCTCCAATTTTTGTAGAATCAATAGAAAGTGCATGATAATATAGATCCGAAGCTACTACAAAGGCTTTGTAAAAAGGCTCTTGCAGTGGATCTGAAATTGGTTCAAAATTATCTCCTAATTGTTTCATATGCATAATATTATTTTTTCCTACTAGTTGCATTTCTGAATTCAGCCTCCGCTTTCCTTAATTCCTGTGAATCCTTTTCTTGCTCACGCTTTAAATTAGAAATTTCCGTTGTTAGCTTTACCATCTCTCGGCCGTTTGCCAGTAATTTTGGTCTAGTTTGCTGTACATCTAATTTTAATCTCTGTATCTCTGTTTCCTTTACTTTTATTTCGGTTTCTTTGGTTCGAATAGCTAGCTCCATAGTTTCTTTTTCACTATGTAATTTTTCTAGCTTAATTTCCTTTTCTCTTAAATCGTTTGTTGTTTTTTGTATTTCTCTCTTAAGTAGCTCAAGTGCTTGTTTCATGTCTGTTGGATCTAATGTCATATAATTATCATTAAATTAATAAATTTATAAAGTATAAGTATATCATAATCCCCCCCCTTTTTAACACAAATATATTTATAGATACATTCCCTAACCTAAAAGGAGCATAATTTACTTATGTATAACCTTTAAACTAGGTTGATATCTTTGCAGTTCTTCAGCTAAAAGACGGCGATGACATTTATCAGCAATATCTTCAATACACATTAAGGTAATTGTTTCTTCAGTACATCTTTTTGCAAAAGCCTCAACTTTTGGTTTAATTTCATCACTCCGGAGATATTCCAGATATACTCTCTCAAATTCTTCCCATGGCAATTCTTTCCTGTAATATGCACCAACTAATTTACTTGGCGGTGCAAATTCTTTTTGCCACTCGTCGAAGGTAATTCCTTCTATAATTCTGACATCTGGTGTTTGTCCGTCATCTAGAGTATGTCTGGACATAACAGAAATTCTTTTTTCATCTGGCTCCTTTTCGTTAATAATTGATTTTGTAAATAAATGTTTTTCCATACTTAAAGTATATCACAATACAAAAAGCTGAATACTTGCGTTAAATATTTAAAATTATGTAATTAAAATGTATGAATATTAAAAAAAACGCGCGATGCTTCCCGAAGGAAACGCGCACCCTTGTGTAGGTCCTACCGAATAAATCTTGCTGGCTATCGTATTGTTCTAAAGTAATTTTAAAAAATCCTCTTTATTCAACCCGGCATCACTTATTATCGCTAGCAATGTTCCTGTCGGAATCTCCTTATTATGAAGCGGAATAACTACCAAATAATCCTTGGATTTCTTCATAATCAAATGACTTCCCTTTGTTCGGGCTTCAATAAAACCAACACCTTTCAAAACTCTCACCAATTCCTTCGGTTTAGTGGGTTTTAATTTAGGCATAAGACTTTTTAAAAGGCATCAAAATAGTTTCAAAACTTTCAATTCCTTTATCTTCTGGAATTTTTTCCTTCATCTCAACCAAACATTCCACATAGAGCTCAATAGCTTCCTTTAATTTCTTTTTTGTTTCTTCAATAGTTTTACCACAAGTATGACAGCCCAAAAGAGCTGGTACATAACCGTGAAATAACTTACCGTCCTTTTCGATTATTGTTCTGTATGTATATGGCTTCATAATGGTATATTACCATAAAAATATATGTGGAGGCAAGTATCAAAAGGTATCTCTTGGTGGACACAGCAGGTGGCTTTCAGAACTATTATCTAACCATAGTTTAGTAAAGGAAAGTATAATAGAAATTAAATTACTAATTATTTAAACAAAATAAAAGAGCACACCCCGCGGATGTGCTCTCGTGTATGACTCGTGCCAGTGTTATGTGGCGGTCGAGGTTCGAAAAGTGAGGTCTGAATACGTATAATATATTTTTGGATTACCACCCGTAGCCTTAACTGCATCAGCGGTAACTTCACAAAGAGCCAAACCCACCTTCATTCCGAAATTCGAAACGAAGACTTCCTCTTCCTGTTCGGTTAGCACAACCAACAAACCGATCCCATCCTTTAACGGAGATGCCTCTTGGAGTAACTTACCGATTTCTGAAAAACGCATACCCACCAACGAGCAGAGCTTATCACCAATCTTCATAACATATCCTCCCTGTTGAGAACTTTTGCGAATCTACCAAGAATATATCACTGTGAATTGTTTCTGTCAAATCACTCAAAATGTCCTTTGAATTATATGAGTTAAAAACGTAGTGGTCAGGAATAAATTTTTGTCGTCACAAAAATTTTTCACAACCCTAGCTCGTGGTTTTGCCTGCTGACAAAACATCACTCCGCTTTCCACAAACTAAAAATCCGCATAAAAGCGGATTTTCTTAACGTTTGTGGACCCTACAGGAATCTCTTTCATTACATGAACAGTATACCTTTCATATTTCTTCAGATGATTACATCTTCATAAATATACTCAAGGTCTTCTCGTCCTGCACGGAAAGTATTCAAATACTTTCCTAGTGTCCACACAAGAAAATAACCTTTCTTTAAAACGGTATTTTCAAAGTGTGGACCCTACAGGACTCGAACCTGCCACCTTCCCGATGGACATCGGGACGCTC
>CAYUVX010000078.1:0-3615 GCA_964448325.1 uncultured Candidatus Saccharibacteria bacterium | reverse complement strand
ATATTATTTTTTATTTCTGAATAAAACCACCAGCTTGAAGTTCCCATAAATCCTTATATAGTCCACTATCTTTATTAGCTAATTCAGAATGTGTGCCTTCTTCAATTATTTTACCATCCTCCATTACAATAATTCTATCCATTTTTTTAATGGTGGAAAGTCTATGCGCAATCGCGATAGTAGTTTTATTTTTCATCAGATTTGTAAAAGCTTTTTGTATTAAAGCCTCAGAGTGTGAGTCCAAACTAGAGGTAGCTTCATCTAAAATAAGAATAGGAGCATTTTTTAAAATAGCCCTAGCAATAGCTATACGTTGACGCTCACCACCAGATAATTTAATACCTCTTTCACCAACAAGAGTTTCATATTTTTCTGATAAACCATCTATAAAATCATCACAATGAGCAAGCCTTGAGGCATTTAATATTTCCTCATCTGTAGCTTCTGGTTTGCCATAGCGGATATTTTCTCTTAAACTTCGGTGAAATAAAACTGGATCTTGAGGAACCAAGCTGATATTTCTTCGTAAACTTTCCTGAGTGACTTTACTTATGTCCTGACCATCAATATAAATACATCCACTTGTAAGATTATATAAACGCAAGATCAATCGCACAAAGGTAGTTTTACCAGCTCCTGATGGACCAATAATCCCTACCTTCTCTCCAGCCTTAATCTGACAGTTAATATTACTCAAAACAGTTCTTGTTTCATTAAAATTAAATACGATGTCTTTAAATTCTATAGTTCCACTACTTACATTTATTTCTTGAGCATTAGGAATATTTTGAACATCATGAGGCGTATTCATAATTTCTGTCATTTCTTTTGAGTCAGCAATACTTTGAAAAACATTTCTCAATATCATATTGACTGACCAGATTTGTTTTGCCATAGAAATCACATATATTTGTATCATTATAATACCACCCACTGTCAATTTGTCTGCTTGCCAATATTTTATCGCAAAATAAAATATTGAAAATTCTGCAATATAAACAAGTAACATTTGTATGGAATCATATATACCGGCATAATTCCAATTTTTAATTTCGGCCTTAGCTAATTTGTTCGTAGCATGTATAAATGAATTATCCTCTTCTTCATAAGCATCGAAAAGGGATATTGCTTGACTGTTTGAAATATTATCAGCCAGGAGTGCTGTTGTCTCTGAGTCTGTTGCGGCCATTGCAATGCTATATTTCATTCTCCATCTGTAAAATACAAAACTACAAATAAAATAAACTGCTATCCATAATAAGATTATGAGGGATAAAATTTTAGAGGTAAAAAAAGTTACTATAGTTGCCCCGATAATAGTAAAAATAAGTGGAATAAAATTAAAAACTAAGGTATCGGCTAACCTGTCAAAAGCCCTTCCGTGACGACTAATTTTTTGAACAAGACCACCAGAAAAAGTATTTGAAAAGAAATTGTGAGAATGTTTAATTAAATATCGAAATGAATTTTGTTTTAACTGTGCTATTGAATGTGATGAGGAACTAATAAACATGAAAAAAGCAATTCTTCCAAATAACCAGCTAACTAGGTGAAGTAAACCAACTATCAAAATAATAGTGAACAAAGAACTGAATACTCCAGATTTTATTTCAGCTGAATTAAGAATATTAAAAAAATTCTTATATATATAAGGAATGACAATATCAACAAGTGTTGCTAGAATAAAGAAAAATAAAGTTATAGAAAATAACATTTTATACCCATTAAGACCTTTGATGTATTCATTTAGAATATCTCTAATTTTTATCTTTGATCCGTTTTTCATGAGTTACTATTATAGCATTAAATACAGCCGTTTCAACACGCCAGGTGACGTGGCGTGTTGGAAATAGACCAAATATGAGCCTTGGTGTGCTATTTTCTTGTTTTAAATGTATTGGCGACGGCTTTGACTATTTTTTTATCAAATGGGTTAGGAAGTAATAAATCCGGATTCGGCTTTTTAACACATTTAGCCAAAGCCTCGGCAGCTCGAACAAACATTTCGGGCTTAAACTGCTTTATTTTATTATCTAGGGCACCACGGAAAATACCCGGAAAACCAAGAACATTATTTAATTGATTTGGAAAGTCTGATCTACCAGTGGCAACAATATAAGCTCCGGCTTCCTTGGCCTCGTCTGGCATTATTTCTGGCACTGGATTAGCTAAGGCAAAAATTATTGGCTTCTCATTCATACTTCGTACCATCTCCTTTGTTAAAAGGCCAGCTTTACTTACACCAATAAAAATATCTCTTCCCTTCACGGCCATCGCTAGATCACCAGAAATTTCTTCCTTATCACCAGTTTTATTTTTAATAAAGACTAATAGATCCTTTTTCTCATTATTCAGATCGCTTCTGGTGGTAGATAAAATACCATGACTGTCTGCCAAAAGTATCTTTTTAAATCCATATTCGGCTAGCATTCTGGCAATAGCCGTACCGGCCGCCCCCACGCCATTAATGATTATTTTTACCTCCTCCTTTTTCGTTTTTCTAATCTTCAAAGCGTTAATCAAACCGGCCAAAACCACTGTGGCGGTACCATGCTGGTCATCATGCATGACTGGTATGTCTAGTTCTTTTCTCAATCTATTTTCTATTTCAAAACAGCGCGGAGCGGAAAAGTCCTCCAAATTAATTCCACCAAAAACAGGCGCAATCTGTTTGACTGCTTTTATTATTTCCTCAGTATCCTGAGTATTAAGGCAAATTGGAAAAGCATCCACCCCGGCAAATTCTTTAAATAATAAAGCTTTGCCTTCCATAACAGGAATGGCACCCAAGGCTCCCAGATTCCCCAAGCCTAGAACGGCCGAACCGTCGGAGACAACCGCAATAGTGTTTTTCTTAATTGTATAATCGTAAACTTTTTTAGGATCTTTTGCTATCTCCAAACACACTTGACCGACACCTGGTGTATAGGCTAAGGATAGATCGTTTTTATTACTTACCGAGACCTTACCTACTACTTCTATCTTTCCAGAATGCTTTTTGTGCATCGCTAGAGATTTTTTGTAGACATCTTTCATATTATTCTTGGCTAGGTGTAGTGGAGGCTTCTAATGGTTCTCCCTCAGACATAGCTTCATCAATAATATTTTCTAAAGTTTCTTCTACAGCTTCTGCTGGTTCTGAGCAAACTTCCCAATCCTCCAAATTCTCAGGATCACAATAAGTATACTCACAATTCTCCTCGCCTTCTAGACAAGATAATTCTTCATCACAATCGAGTTTTTCTTCAGTCTGCTCACAAGCATAAATAGTGGCAGCATTTTTGCTGATTAGTTTATAGTCATAAGCCTCTTCTGGTGGTAATGACATACACTCATAGTCATCCAAAGCACATTCCTCCGGCTCATAATAATAACAAGCCTCCTCGGCGGGATCACAAGACACCTCGGCGATAATCTGATAATCCTTCTGAACAACTATTCGCCAATAAGTAAAACCAACTGAACCAAGAATTAATAAAATAAGAACTATGTAAAATATTTTATTTTTCATAGGCTAATTATATAACAAAAGTAAAAATAATAAAAGCAAATTTAAACAAGACAAAATATAGTACTAACCGGAGCACGGATATTTTTTTGCTAAAAAATTCCTCG
>CAYUVX010000077.1:0-3652 GCA_964448325.1 uncultured Candidatus Saccharibacteria bacterium | reverse complement strand
AACAACGTCTCACCACTCGTGAGGCAAATTTTGGATCTTTCTTGGCTCGTGCTTTAACTGATGTTTTTGCCATTTGAAATTATGCCTTTTTGCTAACTTTTTTAAATAAAAAGCCCATAAGAGCTAGTCCGTGTATACTAGCAAATGAGACCTAAAAAGTCAACCGCTTATAGCTGTCTAACTATAGCAATGCCTCCCCGATTTTATACTGTTCGCCGGCACCCATGGTGATGAGGACATCATCCGGGCCTAGGGTAGATTTGAGGTAAGTGATAATAGAAGCAAAGTCTGGGAAAGAACGGGCGGGATAGCTCTCGTAACGATTAGTCTTCGTTAAGTGGAGAGAGCTGTCCCGCCCGTGCTTTCTAATTTCCTCCGCTAAAATCTCCGAAGAAATAGTGGGATCAAACTTTTCCCGAGCAGGGAAAATAGGCGCCAGAATAACTTCATCAGCATCTGTAAAAGCCGTGGCAAAATCATTTAACAATAATTTGGTGCGGGAAAAAAGATGTGGTTGAAATACTACCACTATTCTTTTACCTGCCTGCCCGTCAACTAGGCGGGGAAACATCTCCCTCGCCCCCTGAAGCGCTGCACAAATTTTTTGTGGGTTATGTGCATAATCTTCATACACTATAGTACCACTCTCCATCTTCCCCTTAAATTCAAATCGACGCCAAGCACCGCTGAATTCTTTCAGCGCTTCGATCGAAGTCGAAGGGCTCAGTCCAAGAATATCAGCTACAGCTATAGCAGTAGCCGCATTAAGGCGATTATGGTCACCAGGGACCATTAATTTAATTGAGTCTGAATAATATTTTTGGCGATCAATAATATTACTCTTAGTACCTATAAGTGCTTTTGCCACTTTTTCATCATCAGGATCACAAACAATAAAACCCTCTGCTGGAACTTTTTGGGCAAATTCATTAAAACCTGATATCACACCATTCAAATCACCATAATAATCAAGATGGTCAGCATCAATATTATTAATAACAGCAATCTTTGGTTCAATATTTAAAAAGGAACGTTCATATTCACAAGCCTCCACCACAAGATATCCGCCCGGATGACTGATTCCATCCAGTCGGACGGGTTTACTTTTACCAGCAATAAAATTAGTCTTCTCGCCGTTCTTATCCTTAATTAAGGATCCGATTATAACAGTTGGGTCTAAATTATTATCAATTAAAATCTTTGCAATCATGGCCGTCACTGTGGTTTTACCATGTGTACCAGAAACTGCAATAGTATATTTAGAACTAGAAATTTCGGTTAGGGTTTGTGCATAAGTCATCATCTTCACACCCCGCCCACCTTCGGCATTCGGGCAAGCTCTTTTTTTTGCTTCAATAAATTCTGGATTATCTTCCTTAATAGCTACAGTATAAATAAAAAGATCTATCGGTATGCCCGCCTGGATGACACAGTCGGACAGGTTTTCTGCTTTCTGACCAATAAAAATTTTAGCCCCAAGTTTTTCTAATGCCTTTGTAATTTCCGAATCAGAACTATCCGAACCAGAAACTCTTTTCCCAGAAGCTAAAAGCATACGAGCAATTGCCGAAATACCAATTCCTCCTATCCCGATAAAATATACATTTTTTGCTTTTTGTAAATTATTTTCTGACATAATTATGTTAGACTTTTTTATCGGCAGGCAAGCCTTTTATTAGCTTCATAAACTGCTCCCCGCGATCATATTCGTTCTTAAACATCCCAAAGGAAGCAAAACCAGGACTTAAAACAACAATATCCCCTTTTTTGGCTAAATATACCGCTTTATTAACAGCAATTTTAAGAGAATCACACACTTCTGCTTTATCTTTAAGTTTCTTTTGCACAACATCTTTTATACTATCAGTACCACTTCCCGCCAGTAAAAAAGCATAATCAGCATACTTTATTATATGTTTGGCAGCCATATCATTATCCAATTTTTTATCAGAGCCACCAGAAATAGTAATAAGCTGTTCTTTATTTTTCATATTTCCCCGCAAAGATTTCAAAGCCGCTTCCAATGCTTCTGGTGTAGTAGCATTTGTATCATTATAAATTTTAATTCCTTTATATTCACGAACAAATTGCAACCTGCCCTCCACTCCAGTAAAGTTCTCAACTGCTTTTTTAATTATTTTCTCATCTATTTTCAATACTCTTGCCACAGCTATAGCATAAGCAATATTTTTTAAATTATGATCCCCCAATATTCTTACTTTCCAATTTTTAGGAATTATTTTTTCAGTCGTAATAATTTTATTACTTTTAATTTTACCGATTTTCTTGTTTACTTCAACCCCGCAAATCAAATAATCATCCTTATTTTGATTTAAATATATTTGCGATTTATCTTTAAAATACTTTTGTATAGCTTCCTTCTCATTTATACTACCCTTTAAATAAAAATTTAAATGGTCAGGCATAAAATTAGTAAAGACAGATATATCTGGGCTCTTCCCTACTTCACCTATTCCATGTAAACACCATGAGTCTAATTCCAGAACAACAATATCATTTGGTTTTATTTTACCTAATAAGGACAAGGTTGAAGTGCCACGTAAATTTCCGGCCGAATGTACTCTCTTACCATAGGCTGATTTCAAAATTTCATAAATAAGGCTGGTGACAGTAGATTTACCTCTGGTACCAGTAACCCCGATGACAGTTATATCTTTTGCTTGCTCTACCTGCCCGCCCTCCTGCACCGTCGGGAGCAGGCGGGTAAAAAGCGACTCACTTTCATAAATTGGTATATTATTTTTTTGCACTTCTAAAAGATAAGGTGAATTCACTGGAACATTACCTGGCTGAATTATAAAATCTTTATTCTTGAAATCCTCTAATCTATGCTCACCTAGATGAAGGTTACAGGTGATAGGTTTAAGGTGATAGGTTTTAATAAAAGATTGGAGTTTTTTTATAGATGGTTTTAATTCTTTTTCTGACTTGAGATCAGTAATAGTTAAATCAGCGCCACATTTCAATAAGAAAATAGCATCATTCAGCGCTCCGCCCAGAAGGCCAAGGCCCATTATCACCCCTTTTTTGCCTTTGAAATATTCTTTATAATTATTCATAGAATTATTCTAATAGAATAACATAAAAATAGAGAAAAATTATAATGTCTCCACTACCAGAGAGTTTGTTCCTCCACTTTTGCCTAAAGGTAAACCAAATATAATAACAATTTTATCACCTGCCACAGCCAATTTTGATTGCTATGTTATTGATTTGGCCTCAGTAATAACTTGAAGAATAAGACCAAACTGCTGACAATGAATTGGGACACGACCATAACTCAAAGCTAATTGATTCCTGGTTTTTTCTTTTGGAGTTAAGGCGATTATTTTTTGTTCTGGCTTATATCGAGAAATCATTTTAGCAGCAAAGCCTCCATCTGTCAGAGCAACAATAAGCTTGGCTCCACATTCCTTCGCCACTTCTATTGCACCGTTTCCCAAGGCATCAGATGTCCTCTTAATGGGGTCATTAAACTTTCGACTAGTAACCAGCTCACGGTAATGAGAATCTTTTTCTATCCTTTCCGCAATTTTAGTCATCATCTTTACCGCCTGAACTGGATATTGACCAAGGGTGGTTTCCTCGGAAAGCATAATAGCATCTGTACCGTCTAAAATTGCATTGGCCA
>CAYUVX010000076.1:0-3652 GCA_964448325.1 uncultured Candidatus Saccharibacteria bacterium | reverse complement strand
TAGAAAAAGCCAGAAAAAAGTGGTCTTAAAATAAAATTGGTGGTATTGGATGAAAACCACCCAAAATCAGCCAGGAATCTGGAGCGAAGCTAAAACATTATTTAAATAAAATTTATTCAATTTCTAGCAACCGATTCATTGAAAATTGGTTGTTTTTTTGCTATAATTAGTTATTGACAAGCATAAAAATTATGGGAATAGAAACTAATAAAATAAAAATTGGACTGCCGAGAGCACTACATTTTCACAAGTATCACATTTCTTGGGAGGAGTTTTTTAAACAAATGGGTTTTGAGGTGGTGGTAAGCCCAGAAACCAATCAAGAAATATTAAAACGTGGGGTGAATTTAGCCGTAGATGAAAGCTGTTTGTCTCTAAAAATATATTTAGGACATGTTGATTGGCTAAAAGGTAGGGTAGATTATATTTTTTTACCTAGAATAGTTTCTTTGCACAAGGAAGAAGAAGTCTGCACAAAGTTTATGTCTTTAAATGACATTGTTAGGAATACCTTTCCTGGAATAAAATTAATTGAATACACTATTGATGTAAATAAATATAGGTTCGAAGTTTTGAAAATTTTGAGGACTATTTTTGGTTTACAACACAGTCCCTTTAAGATTTTAAGAGCTTATTACCTAGCTAAGCGCAAGCAAAAAGAATTTGATCAAAAAAGAGTTGAAGAACAGGGAGAAAAGATAAAAAATAGAGATCCTCAAAAACCCATGATTTTAATGGTTTCTCATCCTTATACTACGTATGATTCACTTTTAGGAAAATCAATAACCAAATTTTTAAATTCTCAAGATGTTGATATTTTGTATGCTGATATCGCAGATTCAAAAACTTCTCGAGAATTATCTAAAAATATTTCTAAAGATTTATATTGGACTTATAGTAAAGAATTATTGGGAGCTATTGAAATATACAAGCCATACATTGACGGGATTATCTTTCTAATGGTTTTTCCCTGTGGACCAGATGCTTTGGTAATTAATTTATGTCAGCATAAAATAAAAAATATTCCTATTTCAGTTATTACTTTGGATGAATTGTCTGGGGAGGCAGGTCTTAAAACCAGGTTAGAAAGTTTTGTAGATATTTTAAAAATAAAAAAGAAAAGAAATAAAAATGGAAGATAAGGAAAATATTAAAAAAATTAGCTTTCCGCATTTGGGGAATTATTTTTATGCCCTAAAACCATTGGCCTTGCTTTTGGCTGACCAGATTATTATGCCTCCTCCTATTACTAAAAAAACAATTGAGCTTGGCACAAAATATAGTCCTGAATCTGCTTGTATACCCTTCAAATATAATTTGGGTAATTTTATTGAGGCCTTAGATATGGGGGCTAATATTTTGGTGCAATCAGGAGGTGGGTGTAGGTTTGGTTATTATGGTGAAGTACAAGAAAATATTCTAAGGAGCCTTGGGTATAAATTTGAATTTTTGAAATTTGTGAATGATTTTAGCATAGTTAAAATTGCAAAATATATTAAAAAAAATAATCACGGATTGTCTTATTTTAATATATGTAGAACAATTTTATTCTCATATTTAAGAGTTAAATCAATAGACAAAATTGAGTTATATCTAAGACAAAATATTGGTTTTGAGGTAGAAAAAGGAGATTTCGAAAAAAAACTAAAGCTTTTTTTGAATGAATTGGATAAAACAAAAATGATTTTAGAATTAGGAAAATTGAATAAAAAATATTTAGAAATCTTTAGAAATATACCGTTAGAAAAGCCCAAAAACCCAATTAGGGTAGGTATTGTTGGAGAATTGTATGTTTTGATGGAGCCTTTCTCTAATTTTAATATCGAAAAAGAGTTAGCAAAAAAAGGAATAGAGGTACATAGATTCTGTAGTGTTTCTAGCATTTTGCACGACATTTTTACTTTTGAATCACATACGAGAAAATTTTTAAAATTGGCAGCTCCTTATTTAAAATATCATATCGGAGCTCATGGTACGGAAAGTGTTGGATTAGCCAACAAATTAAGGAAGCAAGGGTTTGATGGGATAATACACATAAAACCCTTTGGATGTATGCCAGAAGTTAATGCTATGGCGGCCTTGCACAGAATGGGCCGAGAAAATAAATTTCCAATACTATATTTTAGTTTTGACTCTCAAACTTCTGAAACAGGAGTTAAAACTAGGATAGAAGCTTTTTATGACATGTTAATGATGAAGAAGAAAAAAATAAACAAAACTGTTTAATTAAATTTATATTTATGGAAAGTATAAAAACAAAGTTGTATTTAGGGGTTGATGTTGGTTCTATATCAACAAAAGCTGTGGTAATTGATGAACAAGACAAAATTTTTGCTCAGTCATATATTTGGACAGAAGGAGATCCAATTGGAGCTGTCAAAAAACTATTGGGCATTATGAAAGATCAATTAAAAGGCCAAGATTTTCAGATTGTTTCAGTGGGAACAACAGGATCAGCTAGAGAATTAATTGGGTCGATATTAAATGCCACAATAGTAAAAAATGAAATTACAGCCCATGCTATTGGAACTTTAACTTTTCATCCAGAAGTAAGAACTATTTTTGAAATTGGCGGGCAGGATAGTAAAATCATCATTGTTGAGGGCGGCATGGTTGTAGACTACGCGATGAACACTTTATGCGCTGCTGGGACAGGGTCATTTTTATCTTCGCAGGCAAAACGTTTAAATATTCCAGTTGAAGACTTTGGAGCGTATTCCCTTAGGGCTGACAGTCCTACAAAAATTGCAGGTAGATGTACAGTTTTTGCAGAATCTGATTTGGTGCATAAAGCTCAAATGGGTCATTCAAAAGAAAACATTATAGCAGGACTATGTAACGCAATTGTAAATAATTATTTAAACAACGTGGGTAAAGGAAAAAATATTGAATCGCCAATTGTTTTTCAAGGAGGAGTTAGTAAAAACGTGGGAGTAGTAAAAGCATTTAAAGAAATTGTTGGCAAAGATATTATTGTAGATGAGTTAGGGCACTTAATGGGAGCTATTGGTATTGCTATCATCGCAAGAGAACAGGGCGTTGAAAAGATTTTTGATTTTAGCGTGAGAGATACTGAGTTTAAAACTACAGGATTTGAATGCGGGGGATGCCCAAATAACTGTGAGATTGTCTGTGTTATAGAAAACGGAAAATTTTTAGATGGTTGGGGGAATAGGTGCAATATTGGAATAGAAAAAGCCAGAAAAAAGTGGTCTTAAAATAAAATTGGTGGTATTGGATGAAAGAAGCTCAAAATCAGCCCCAAATCTAGACCAAAGCCAAAATATTATTTCGATAAATATGATATCTATTATTACTCCAACGTTAAATGAAGAAGAATATTTGCCCTTGCTTTTAGAGTCTATTAAAAGGCAAGATTTTAAAGATTATGAAATTATTGTGGCCGACGCTGGCTCTAAAGATAAAACACTTGAAATTGCAAAAAAGTTTGGCTGTAAAATTGTGCCAGGGGGATTGCCAGCTAAGGGCAGAAACGCAGGAGCAATGGTTGCTAGGGGAGATTTATTATTTTTTTTAGACTCGGACGTAGTTTTGACAAAAAAATTTTTTGAAAAGACTTTGGCAGAATTCAATAAAAGATGTTTATGAAGTCTGTGAAGGAGGACAAATGGGAATGGAACGTGGAGCTGAA
>CAYUVX010000075.1:0-3739 GCA_964448325.1 uncultured Candidatus Saccharibacteria bacterium | reverse complement strand
ATCCGCACAAAGAAAGATGGGTACAATACCCTTACATAACCCAAAAATCCAACTGGTATAAACCGCGCTACCAGTATACTAACCGTTAGTATACCAAAAGCTACAACAACCTCTTTGTTAAAAGACTGACCACGACCCATTCGAAACGAAATTATTATACAGATAACAAAATAAAAGATATAACTTGATAAATCAATATCAAAGAATTCTATTGCGTGCCCATCACTTGTATGGGAGCTATAGTGAAAATAAAAGAAAGAAATTAAGGAGTATATTAAAAAAAGAGTTATACCTCTAAAAATTGCTAATGGGTTAGAGAATATTTTTTTTGTTTCCATTTCAAAAGTATATCACAGGTCATAAAAGTTCGAAACTACTTTACCCTCCAAAATTTATATCAAAAGAGCCTTGTGTAATAAGGATGAAAAATCTCTAAAACTTGGCTCCAGTGGCTGGATGAAGTTAGAACCTGTTTTGTTGAGAAATTGGAGTGACTAAAATAACGGTGATTATTTTTATTATATCATGCTTAAACTATCGTAAAAATCTAAAACTTGAAACAATGGCAGAATCAAGATCAGCACAACTATTCTCCTTATAATTCACGAATGTACAATCTTGTGAAGAATATCGCCAATGGGCCAACCTGTAGGTTTTGGTGTCGTATTTTATAACATAGGTCCCAGGACACCCTTCCGCGTATGTATTAAGCACAGTATAATTGTACACTCCGTCTTGATTTCCCTCAACTCTAGATGAAATATCGCAACCTGGGTATAGATTTCTAATCTCCTTTTCAATCTCTGTGTTTTCACTTAACTGATTCATTGTTATATGATAATTTGGAACTACTTTTGTATACCCATAATTTCTTATTCCATCAGAGGAGGAATAGTTAAATTGCCCATAAATACCATTAGTAATCATCTCTAAAGTAGTATGAATGGACTCATTCAGTGAATATTCTCCAACTTTAAATGGTGCCCTAAAAATACTCGGGGCAACATACACCGACTTCGCAGTATCTTGAAATCCTACCAGTGTATACCCGGTATCCATAGGTAATGAGATACTAAAACCAAGATCTTCATTTGAGTAGATTAGAGAGACGTCTACACGATCCGTGGTCTTTTGCGCATTACTTATAATATCAACCGGTGTCTCAACTTTATTTCTTGTATAAATATATGTTCCACCGCCTACTACTAATAAAGCGACAATTGCAATTATTATAGGAATTACAAAACCTTTTTGATTATTTTTCATATATAAAAGTATACCATAAAATGTAAAAATAAATAGGTTAGAATTCAAATATAGGTAGGGATATCTCCCTCGGCTAAATTTTCGTCGCCACTCAAATTTGCCTGGGCACCGGCTCGCCTATTTTTTCTGCTGAAAAATTTGGTTCCGCTGTTCGCTCCCTAACACAAGCAAAATCATTTGCTTGTTCCCACGGAGCGGTTAAAGCAAAAAACACCCAACAAATGGGTGTTTAAGCTTTTATCCGCTCCAGTGGCTGGATGAAGTTCGAACTTTTGGGTGGGGTGAAGTGATGGGGGATACAGAGATTTTAATAAAGGAATGTGTGTATTTGGTGGGGTTGGTATAAAAGAAAACCACCATCTCGCAACGGTGGTTTCCGTGTTGAGATGGTGGAGTTTGAAGGCGTTAGTCTTCATCCAGCGTTCTCTTCAGTTGGCAGTCGTATTCGCGACATTTCTCATCCAGACTACCATCTATCTCGAGACTGCCTACCCTGAAGCGAAAGCCAGCGATGAGGTCCCGATTCTCCTCTACCACTACTTCGGAGACGGGGCAAATCGCTCGTTTAACGAATGTCCACAGCTCATCCCGTTCAGACCCAACTAAAGGATAGGCAGTGGTCACCAAAACCTTCCCGTCAGAAGACTCAGCCCTGAGTTGTTCAGCCTTGATTTCTTTCAACGCATCGAGAAGTTCCTCAACCAGTATCTTGTGAACTTCCACCAAGGTTTGTTCACTGAGAAGTGCGGCAATCGCTTTGGCGCTGTGATTGTATAGCAATCCCTCCGCTCGACTGCACCGACGATGTAGGCGCTCGAGGCGCTCTTCAGGAGTTAACTTTTCGTCCCTCCCGATTCGTCGTATCATAAAAGACTGAATTTCCTTACCCATAACCTGTTTCCTTTCTCTTGTGTTAGACAGACCTGTTCCACTTATTAAGCTACTCTTTTTTATAAAAAATGCAACAAGTTTGAAACTACTTTACTCTCAAAAATTTATGTCAAAAAACCCTGTTTACCTACCCATGGAGGGGATGAAGTTCGAACCTATTTTACATACAGTTAACTAAATTTATATTCATAATAACACATAGAAATGGAAAACCGCTCAAGGACGATTTTCCTCGGGCGGTTTATAGATTAGAACGTGTACTGACACTCGGAGCAGAGAATGTAACGACCGTTGTCAAGCTTAAAGATTCTAACAAACGGCTCCTCAACGTCGTCTCGCACGCAAATACCTTCATCTCTCTTCGATGTGTCGTAATGATAAACCACCTTGACACGTTTGTTGGCAAGATCACCTTGCTTGGGGAACTTATCGAATGAAATATTTACGACATTACCCATAGTACACCTCACTTTCATATTTTGAGTTACATTTTCCGATCTGTTTTAATGATAGCATACTACAGTTTATTTGTCAATTTTTATTTGGGCGAATTCAACTTTGAAGTGCAAAATAGGTTCAAATCAACCTTAGGTACAAAAAATATAGTTATAAAATAAGGCTAAGAGTTTTGCTCCGTGGGTAGGGATATCTCCCTCGGCTAAATTTTCGTCGCCACTCAAATTTGCCTGGGCACCGGCTCGCCTATTTTTTCTGCTGAAAAATTTGGTTCCGCTGTTCGCTCCCTAACACAAGCAAAATCATTTGCTTGTTCCCACGGAGCGGTTAAAGCAAAAAACACCCAACAAATGGGTGTTTAAGCTTTTATCCGCTCCCAACGTTGGACGCGTTCAGAACTCTTAACTGGGTTAATATCAGAAAAGAATTAGAATTCCAGACAATTTCTAAAACCTTTCTTTATCAATAAAATTCACCTCATACTGTGTCGCTAGTCTATTCAATACAGGTTTTAATTTTTTATAGCCATCTTCACTGTAAGATGACCCTTCCAAGGTATAACCTTTTTCTTTTGCAAAACGAAATATCTCCTCTGCTAATTTAGAAGCATTACCTCTTCCTCTAGCTTCTTCTGCTACAGATATAAATTTTATCCAAAATATTTTATGGTCATCAGGATTCATTTCCAGTTCAGATATTCCGACTATTTTATCTTCTTCCATTACTACAGGAAATACATATTTAGCATCTTTACGTAAGATATTTCCAGTAACACTTTCTAGAGAAAAATATTTAAAAGCTCCACCTTCTTCGTCTGGTAGAAATCTGGTATCTTGAACCGTGCACTTACCTTTATATATTAAAACCTTTAACTCCTGAGGCGATAAAACCTTGGTTGTTGTTTTTATACCTTCATTCTGTCCAGGAATTTTTTCCATAGGTAAAGTATATCAAAATTACAGAATAAATAACACTTTACTTTGCTTTACATTTGCTCCGTGGGTAGGACATCTTCCATTACATGGACAGTACACCTTTCGTATTTCTTCGGATTAGGAAATCCTCTTAAATATACTCAAGGTTTTCTCTCCCTACCCGAAACTGCTATATAGCAGTTTCTTGGGCG
>CAYUVX010000074.1:0-3757 GCA_964448325.1 uncultured Candidatus Saccharibacteria bacterium | reverse complement strand
ATAAAAATAAATGCCATCCTGCATTGATATGCAAGATGGCGGCCCGACCATCTAAAGTTACCTCCAGGAATATCTTCATATTCCCAGACCCTTATTATGCCTTATTTAGTTTGTATTATAGCATGGTAAGTTTCAACTGCAAGAGGTATACCCGCTGAGGACGCCCAAAAATATAGCATTTCAGAAAAATTCTCTATATACAGCTATATCAAAATCTTAAAATTGCAAGCAATTTAGTGAGCGGGTTTATATCTATAACAAGGGGTGACTGGGGGGGCATGGTGCCTCTCCTAGGAAAACAATCCTTATTATTTATTCCTCGTTACTTCTCCCTTACCAACAAATCCCAAGATTACAAACAATTCAGTAGGTTAGCAAATCAAATGGCGATCATTAGGTTGACATTGTCACTACATAATGATAGAATTCTCTTGATGAAGAAGGCTAAAGAAGAACATATTCAGATACGAGTAAGCAAAGAAGAGAAAGAAATCATCCGTAAAGAAGCCAAAAAGAATGGTTTCGACACCATCTCTGCCTTTTTGCTCTGGTTATTCAGGAAGTCTGCGAAGTAAATACCCTACCCAACATTTTGTGACTAACTTTGTGACTAAAACTAGTCAAAACTAATCAAAATTCATATAAATTGGTATAAATCAAAAGTCCCCATAAGTAACTACGGGGACATACTTTATCGAATTATCCGAAGGAAACAGTGCTAATCCTTTTAAGATCCAGAATCTGAAGTCCTACCGATTAGACGACAGGGCAATTGTATAAAAAGTATATCGTGGATGAAAAACTAAGTCAAGGGAATTGCTTTAATTAGTAGGGGACACTCTTGCCAAATAGATCCTATTAACGCAAGGGTGTCCCCTACTAAAAACCAAAAGGCTGAACAATTAAGTTCAGCCTTTTGCCAAAATAGTACCTTAAGTTATCTAATTGACATATTTAAAACTTAGAACTACGAGACATAAGATAACCACTATCAATATTACGACTTGTATCTAACAATATTATCAATTTTATTTTTCCGTCCCTAACTACAGGGTAATAAGCTTTAATCGCATAATTAGTTACTACAACAAATGATTCATGCATCTTAACCATTTTATTAAACTTCTTACGCTCTTCTTCATTAGGAACAAATACTTTCTTCAAAGATTTAGATATATTCCCCTCATCTTTATTATCATAGTCCCAAGGAGTTACCTCATAAAAAACCTGACCTTGTTCTCCTGCCCTGGGTATCAACAGAGATATGCTCCTATATTCTTCGGAAGAAAGCAATATTTCATCTCTAAGAAAGTATAGCTTGTTAACCTTATCATCGTTTTGGATTAAATCAACCAGCCTGGAAACTAAAACTGATTGGGCCATGTCTTTAACTTGAATCTCTATCTTTCTAACCTTATTCTTGGCTACGTTTCTTTCCACAACCCCCTGATATCCGACAATTAACAATATTATTGCTATGGAAGCCAAAATTAGATTCCTAAAATTCTTTTTGTCTTTTTTAATTACTGCTTCATCGGTGGGTTCTTTTTCTTTAACCAAAGCACTTATAGAATTAGAAATAATAGACAAAGTTAAAACTATATGGAGTGCAGAAAGAGCAGCAAGTGAACCTAAGCTTATACTAAACACCGTAAAAAAAGCACTAGCTATTTTTGAATTAAAAAAAGACCAGTTGAGAATATTTGCTGTAATAATAATTGCAAAACACATGAAATCAAACCATACTAAAAAAAGTATGAACTTTAAAGCTAAACTCTGCATTTTCTTAAGATTACTCATTTCGCCCCTCCTTTTATCAACGTTTCTTTGTTATATTTTATCACAAATTCCAAGATTTAAATAAACAAAAGGGCTGAACGGTTAAGTCCAGCCCCTTGAAGAATTAGTTATGCAAACAAGAATAACTACTTAATCTCAAAAGATTTAATTATGGTATCAGCAGTGTTTAAGAATTTACTAAACTTATCTGGTGCACTGGTATAAGTCAGGATATAAGCTGTATTATTCTTAACGAATTTATATTGTTTATACTTTAATTTATCATTTTCAGCAATTGTATAGAAAGCGTCTTTCCCGTTAAGATTAGTTTTTTGGAAATCTACCACTCTTAGCTTAATATCATATTTCAACCAAGCATCATCTGCCGCTTTTGCGTACTGCTCCGAGCTTAACTGCTTTCCACTAATATCTTCAACAACAACATTTACGTTCTCTCGAAACTTATCTTCTTTATTTTCAAGAGGAGAAAGAAAGGCAACAATACCGCTAATCTGTTTCGTTTCCCAATTTTGCGGATAACTTATTGTAAAATTAAATAAGGGGCTTTTGTAGGTTTTAAATTCCTCGGCAAAAACAAATGAACTTACGCAGAGCATTAAAATGATAAATAAGCTTACATATTTCTTCATCTCTTCCTCCCTCTTTACTGCTTCCAATCACCATAAAAGCTAGCTATTAACGGTATTCTACCACAAATCCCAAGATTGCAAACAAAAAGGCTGAACGGTTAAGTCCAGCCCCTTGCGAGAGCAGATTACGGCAAACTTACCACTAATCTCCTCCAGGCAAATAATCTGTTCCCTTACCTATCATTAAATTTAGGTGTTTTGTCAAATCTTTCCAACTTACACCAAGGAAGGAACAAAGAATCGCAAACAAAACAATAAATACAACAAATACAACAGATCCTTCCATTATATCTGAATCTACTACTTTATTGTTGGAGGTTCCCAAAACATTATTTAAATTTTCATTATAAAATGAAAGTTCGTTGTTGTTTTGTTTCTCTAGTGCTGTAGCATAGATAGAATAAACACCCAAAGACAGCATTCCTATTAGGATAAACATTATTACCCAAGAACCTTGAATTTTCATTTTTGTCTCCCTTATAACATTCTACCACAAATCCCAAAATTATAAGCAATTTAGTGAATGGAGAAGCCTCATCGTCCTTACTAGACAAATAGGAAGATCAAACTCTAAAATTGATCACTTAATTTTTGTATCTTGCTAAAAATACAATACTCCCCCTTAGTGGGAAATCGATTCTACCCTTACCAGAGTAGAGGACACTCTTGCCAAATAGATCCTTTTACCTCAAGGGTGTCCCTTACTAAAGACAAAAAGGCCAAACGGTTAAGTTCAGCCTTAAAATACGGTACAAGATTAATAATTAGTGTACAACAATTTTTTACACGAGCCTAAATACAATAAATAAGCATACAACAACCATTACCGCCAACCCAGTCAAAAAAATAGTATCTGATATTTTTTCTAATATAAGCCGAAGCTTTCTTTCCTTTGTTTTTATCGCAATATAAGAAATAATACATGAACCAAGGAAAATAATGGCATCTATAGCAGTGATTTCATCACCAAGCGTTGCTATTTTCTTAAAGTTAGTGATAACATTTATGATGCCTATAACGGTAAGGCATACCCCAACCATAGCGGCAGATACGGAGAAAATGTGGATTGAGATGCTCTCTTCTTGTTTTTCAATAAATGTTTCTTGCGGCATTTTATAACTTCCTTTCTATTAATCTACCCGATCATATTTTACCACAAATTACAAGATTACAAACAACGAGAACTCGAACCATTAAATCTAATTTTTATCAAAAAACTTACGATTCTCATTATTTTAAAACCTCAAAAATAATTTTCTATCATTACGGTATAAGCATGCCACCGGTTGTAGCGGTATAAGTTACGCTCCCGGTTGTGCCTAAAACAA
>CAYUVX010000073.1:0-3834 GCA_964448325.1 uncultured Candidatus Saccharibacteria bacterium | reverse complement strand
TAGTATAAGGAAAATCAGAATTTTTTGGTATCATTGGTTGCAAAGCTTTTTCTGCCAGGGCACCGTGACCGATCATTCTTCTATTTGTTCCACCCATTCGGCCTGTCTCCCCCGTTGAATATGGAGGAAAATTGTAATGATGCATGAACCGTTTTGCATCGGTACTTTCTTCCATTCCGTTTATTATTTGGGCATCAGATGGGCCACCAAGGGTCAAAGCCGTCAAAATATGCGTTCCTCCGCGATAAAATATTCCGGATCCATGGAGAATTGGAGAAATGCCTCCAGCTTGAGCAAAGAGAGGACGAATTTCATCTATTTTTCTACCATCAGCTCGCCTATCATTTTTTAAAACTTGTTCATGAATCAAAGTATCCACTTTTTCTTCAAATAAATGTTCGGCAAAGGTGGATTTTATATCGGGATATTTTTCTTTCGCTAATTTCATCCAAATATCTATTATCTCCCCTATTTTTGAACCACCGGGGATTCCGCTCATAACAAAGCTTTCTAATTTAGGTTCAATATCAGAAATAAAAAGATTTTTTATTTCTTCAGGCATCTCAGGGGCAGGTAAAGAAATTTTCTCTACGCCGATTTCGGCGATCACAGCCTTTTGCCAAGTGTTTATTTTTTCAATTTCTTCAGACGCTTTTTTCATGGCATCTATGATGACACTTTCCTGTGCTTCATCTCCACCCAGCTCGATCATATTTATATTTCCATCCTTACCACAAGCAATCAAATCCAATTCAAAGTCTTCATTTTCTCTTTCTGTATAAGTTGGGTTTATTTCAAAGCCATCGGTCTTATGTTTGCCAATACGAATGGCTGATACTGGGCCATGAAACGGTATTTTTGATACTCCCAAAGCCAGGGAGGCGGCGATAACGGACAATACATCTGGATCATCTTCTTCAATTGAAAGAATAGTAATAATTACTTGCATTTCTTTTCTTATCCACTGATCAAATAGTGGACGAATTGTTCTATCCACAATTCGGCCAGATAAAATAGCCTCGTCGGATGGCTTACCTTCTCTTTTCATGAAACGGCTACCAAGAATTTGTCCGGAAGCGTAAAACTTTTCCTCATAATCCACAGTCAAAGGCAAATAATCCTTATCAATCTCATCTTTACTAATAACGGCCGTCGCTAAAATAACTGTATTACCATATTTTAGTAAACAAGAACCGTGCGCATTCTCTACCAAATCACTAAACTCCGCGCTTAATTTTTTACCATTAAGTTCGGTTGAAAATTCTTTTTTAATCATGTTTTTGTAATTTTTATAAAGGTGATACCTTAGCTTTGGAAGGTGTCTCCTTGATGAAAATTTTAAATTAGACTTACCATCAAATTTCAGATCACCTGCCTATGGCAGACAAACTGCTTATTTGAAGGCAAATCACTAATAAACTAATAAAACTCACCCTGAAGCGTCTGAAGGGTGAGTTTTATGTTAGCATAGATTGTAGATTTTGTTTAGTTTTATCTCCTCACCCCTATTGGCCCCAGTAAATACTTTCGGGCATTCTCATCCAAATCCATAAAGCCATCAACAGCTTCTATAAGCTTAGCAGAAGAACTTTTACCGAAGCAAAGCGCTTCTACCTGACAACCCTCGTTCATTTTTAAGTATTCTACAAGTGGAACAAAGTCCCCGTCGCCGGAAACAATAATAACAGTATCTAGTTTTGGTGCCATTTTAATAGCATCAACCGCTAGTCCTACATCCCAATCAGCTTTTTTGGCGCCACCGGCAAATATTTGTAAATTCTTGGTTTTAGTTTCTATCCCTGCCTTGGTTAGTGCTTCGAAAAAACTTTTTTCATCTCCACTTTCGGTGGTAATAACATAGGCAATGGCGCGGATTAAGGAACGGCCGGCGAGAGCGTCTTTAACTACTTGAGCAAAATTAACTTTCGCGCCATATAAATTTTTAGCGCAATGATATAAATTTTGTGTGTCTATAAAAATACCAACTCTTTGATCTTTGTGTTTTATTAACATTTTATATTAAAAAATTATTATTAATTACGTGCCCCGTAGTAAGAAATTCTTATTTCTTTACTGCTGGGGTTAAAAACAAATAAGCATCGACCATGCTTACATTGTAACATATAAAAAAGGCGAAAAATTACAGACCTAACTTTTTAACAAGAGAAGTGTGACGTTTTGGAGCTTTTTTCTCTAAATATTTCAAATGAGTTCGGCGATCAGCCACCATACCAAGTAAGCCTCGGCGGGAGTGATTATCCTTTGGATTTTTCTTTAAATGTAGGGCTAATTCCTCAATTCTTTTGGATAAAACAGCTATCTGTACTTCTGTTGAGCCAGTATCTGTATCATGGACAGCCACTTCTTTGATAACTTTTGCTTTTTTTGTTTTTGTTAACATGCTGAGATACTAGCACATATCTTCAAAAAATGCAAGGGGCATCTCAACTTCGCAAAAGATTACCTTTTCTTTACCACGATAATAATTTTGTCGTCCCAAAATTATTTCTCTACTCCCTCGATTTTCTGCTGAAAATCTCAGTCCGTAAGGGTACGAAAAGGTAATCTTTTGCGAAGTTGAAATGTGACGTATTATTGTGCGACATGCTATAATATCAATATGAACATTAATGAACTAAAAACTCAATTCTTAGAATATATTGAAATCGAAAAGGGGCGAGCTGTGAAAACTGTGGAAAGTTATGATCGCTATTTATCTCTCTTTATTGAGCAGTCTAAAATCAAGGACCCCAAGGATATTACGAACGAAAAAGTCCGTGAATTCCGTATTTGGCTAAATCGTCGACCTGGTGCCAAAGCTTACCATTTATTTGGTCAGGCCCCTTCGGCTGGTGGCACAATGAGCAAAAAAACGCAGAATTATTATTTAATTGCCTTGAGAACCTTTTTAAAATTTCTTACTCGCCGTGGTATCACTTCCCTTCCAGCGGACAATATAGAATTAGCAAAGGTTGGTGAACGCTCTATCGACGTTGTTTCCCCAACCGAACTAAAACGTCTCTTGGAAGCGCCAAATCAGGAGAAAAATCCAGAGCGCCAGGCACGAGACCGCGCGATTTTGGAATTACTTTTTTCTACTGGTCTGCGTGTAGCAGAACTGTGCTCATTAACAAATGATCTGGATTTAAAGATGGATGAATTTTCAATTCGTGGAAAAGGTAATAAAGTGCGGGTGGTTTTTCTTTCCGATGAGGCCAAGGAGGCGGTAAGAAAATATCTAGCTTTACGTAAAGATATGTCAGACGCTCTTTTTGTTCCAATTTATAATGAGAAGAAAAATTCCCGAAGCCTGGCCTTAAATCGGAAAAAAGGCCCGGCCTCGGGAAACATTATTCCTCAAGGTATTGACCATCGAACAGTAGAAAGAATAGTTAAGCGTTATGCCACGCTCGCTGGTATTACAAAAAAGGTTACCCCCCACGTGATTCGGCATTGCTTTGCTACGGATTTGCTCTCAAACGGGGCTGATATCCGCTCTGTTCAGGCTATGCTGGGCCATGCCAATATTGCCACCACCCAAATTTACACCCATGTGACAGATAAACACCTCCGCGATATCCATAAGAAGTTTCATAATAAGGGGTAAAAGTTATCCACTTTTAAACTTGACTTTAAGTTTAACTTAAAGTAAACTTGTTTTATGAATACATTAGCAAAAAATAATCATATAAATAATATTATTTCTTTCAAGGATTTTCGACTTAATGCTGATAAATATATCAAGGCTATAGAAAAGGGCATGTCTTTTGTGGTAGTAAAAAGGTCCAAGGCAATTTTCCGTTTGGAACCGGTTGGTGAAAAATGGGAGACCCT
>CAYUVX010000072.1:0-3838 GCA_964448325.1 uncultured Candidatus Saccharibacteria bacterium | reverse complement strand
TAGACCGCTATGCGAACCCTCCGTATTAATTATAAAATTATTTGTTCTTCCAATATATAAACAATATATATTCTTATAATATAAAAGATACACTAATTTTGATTAGAAAACAATAAGGAAAATAAAATATAAAAAAAGGGACCGGGAGGAGAACATCGCATGGGCATGCGAGCCTCCTCCCGGTCTTGGTGTGGGGGTGGTCAAACTGAAATACTTAAGGATCTCTAAAAATCATATCATATTGTATTAAAAATGCAAACTAGATTTCTTTTTATAATATTATGGTATACTATACGGTAGCAAACAAATGAAAAAGATTTTATCTATTATATTCGTCATTATACTTTTTATTATTTCTGGTATGATATTTTGGGCTGGTTTGGCGCCTGAATCTTTTTTGGATTTCTTTTCCCATTATCCAGCAGTGAATAAAGTAGCCGATCAGATTGGTATTTTAAATATTCAGGAAGGTTTTACTGCCTCAACTACATCTTCTGAGATTGTTTCAGGTGATAAAGGCCAAATTTCAGTCAAAGGAAGCGTCTGGGATGTAGAAATTGCAAATAATGAGACCACCAGAATAAACGGCCTATCAAACAGGCAGGTGCTTTATAATAAATTTGGAATGCTTTTTGCTTTTGATAAAATGGCCTATCAATCTTTTTGGATGAAGGATATGTTAATACCAATTGATATGATATTTTTTGATAATAATTGGCAGATAGTACTTATTGAATCAAGCTTACAGCCAAATACCTTTCCAAAAACTTTCGGTAATAAGGTAAAGTCACAATATATTTTGGAAATAAACTCTGGTGAGGCTCTCAGTTATGGTTTAAGTGTCGGTGATCAAGCTGTTTTCTACAATAAATAATTTTTTTTGAAATTTTACCTCCCTTAGGTCTTATAATATAAGTAAATTTCAAGACTTCACTTTACACTAGCATTATTTTAGTCTTCACTATCAATTTTTCTAGTTTTCCTATTCTTTTACGGACAGATTTGGTGTAAAATTAGTCTACCTTAAAATAATTTTTAAGATATTTTATAAGCCGGGGATAATTTTTAGAAAAATGGTAAAAAATACAGTTGGCGGTAAAAAAGATGTAAAGTTAGTTAAAAGTATTCAAAAAAGAGATGGGACTATCGTTCCGTTTGATCTCTCTAAGATTGTGGGAGCAATTCATAAAGGGATGTTAGTTGTTGATGAAGGCTCTATCGAGGAAGCCGAGTTAGTGGCCACCAAAGTTTTTGCGGATTTGGTTAGAATTTCTAAAAAATATCCCAACTTTATTCCAACAGTGGAGGGAATTCAGGATTCAGTGGAAAAAGAACTGATCTTAAGCGAATATGTAAAAACCGCCAAGGAATATATTATATACCGAGCTAAAAGAAATGAATTAAGAAAGGAAGTTGTAATTTCTAAAGAGATAAAAGATACTATTGCAAATAGTAGTAAATATTTTAAGGGTTCATATCAAGAATTTATTTTTTATCAGTTTTATTCTCGTTTTCGAGATGAACTTGGTCGCCGAGAAACTTGGGTAGAAGCTATTGATCGGTTTATGGATTTTATGAAAGAGAAACTTGATAAGAAATTAACATCAGCGGAATATGCTGAAATTCGTGAATCTATTTTAAAACAAGAAATTTGTCCTTCAATGAGATTACTTTGGGCATCAGGTAAAGCAGCTCGAAACAGTAATGTGACCGCTTATAATTGTGCCTACATTGCTCCAGTCTCTTGGCAAGATTTATCGGAAATAATGTATGTGTCCATGTGCGGAGCAGGTTGTGGTTTTTCTGTAGAGCCGGAGAATGTAGAAAAATTTCCTCAAATACAAAAGCAGACTGATAAGAAAGCGAAAAAAATAATTGTAGAGGATAGTAAGGAAGGTTGGGCTCATTCATATGTTGAAGCTTGTACTGCTTGGGCCAGTGGTGAAGATGTTGAGATTGATTATTCCAAAGTCCGTCCGGCTGGTGCGCGTTTGGCTACTATGGGTGGTCGCGCTTCTGGTCCGGCACCATTGCAAGAACTTATGCAATTTACAAAGCGAAAAATGCTTGCTCGCCAAGGCCGAAGGTTAACTACTTTGGATTTGCACGATATTATTTGTCAGATTGGTCTCATTGTTGTGGCTGGTGGAGTACGCCGAAGCGCTTTGATTTCCTTGTCTAATTTGGATGATGCTGATATGCGTGATGCTAAGAGAGGAACTTTCTGGCAGACAGAAGGCCAACGTTCTATGGCTAATAATTCCGCTGTTTATGAAGTAAAACCATCAGCTGATGAATTCCTAAAAGAGTGGACAGCTTTGGTGGCTTCTAAAAGTGGTGAGCGGGGGATATTTAATCGTGGTGATTTGGAAAAGCAAATTCCTAAGCGTCGCTGGGAGAAAATCAAGGATCAAAAGCAAATAGGGGTAAACCCTTGCGGAGAAATTTATCTTCGATCAAAACAGTTTTGTAATTTGACCTCTATTGTTGTTCGTCCAAATGATGATATGAAAAGTATGAAGAGAAAAATGCGTTTGGCTACTATTCTAGGAACTTATCAAGCAACTTTGACTGATTTTCCTTATCTCTCAAAAGAGTGGAAGACGAATTGTGAGGATGAACAGCTTTTAGGAGTTTCCATTACCGGTTATTATGATAATAAAATTGTTCGTGATGATAAAAACTTGGAGGATTTGAGAGGGGAGGCACTTATTGTTAATAAAAAGTATGCCAAACGTTTTGGTAAAAATGCTTCTACCGCTATTACTTGTGTAAAGCCTCATGGAAATTCTGGCCAGCTTTTGGGTGTGGGTTCTGGTATGCACCCTTGGTATTCAAAATATTATATTCGTCGTGTTCGTATTTCTGCCAATGATCCGCTTCTAAAGCTAGCACAGGATCAGCGTGTGCCAGTTTTGCCAGAGGTGGGTTATTCTACTTCCAATGCTAGCACTATGGTAATGGAATTCCCATGCCGGGCACCAGAAGGAGCAATTTTAAGTAAGGATGTTAGTGCCTTAACAATGCTTGATGAATGGAAACGCCTGAAGATACATTTTACTGAGCATAATCCTTCCGTGACTATATATGTGAATGATGCTGAGTGGCTGGCGGTCGCAAATTTTGTTTATGAAAATTGGGATATTGTTGGTGGTTTGTCCTTCTTGCCTAAGAATGATCATGTCTATCAGCTAGCTCCGTATGAGGAAATTACCAAAGAGGAATATGAAAAGAGATTAAAAGCTTTGGGGCATTTGGATTTTTCTAAATTAATGATTTACGAACAGCAGGATCATACCCAAGGTGCAAAGGAATTAGCCTGTAGTGGAGGAACCTGCGAGCTCTAAACGTTTAACGAATATCGCTCTACAAATATTGCGAATCGACTTAACGAATACTGGAGGTTTAAGTATACCAAAGCTTAGCTCAAATAGCGTGAATTTGGTCAAAAAGTGACCCAAATTCACGCTATTTTCTTACGGAATTGCTTTTCTGTGGTAAAAGGAGTAGATTAATATTTAGATAGATCTCACAACCGAAACAAAGGAGACAGTATGCGGACTTATATTTCTCAATACGTAAGAAATCTCAGCACAGATGAACCATTTACCTTCGAGGTCACTGAGAAGGCCTTGGAGAGGTTAGAACTTCAAAAACAACTTGTTAAAGATGGTTTCCGACTTATTAAAGAGGCACTCCGATTCCATCCTAATGTCGGCTTCTTTAACGCAATAGCTTCAAACTATTGCTCATTTAAGAAAGATTATGATAATGCTGTTCTTTACGCCTTTCGCTCAAAGAAAACTGTTGAGGATGACCCCTTATGGGACGATGGTCA
>CAYUVX010000071.1:0-3867 GCA_964448325.1 uncultured Candidatus Saccharibacteria bacterium | reverse complement strand
ATATTAAATTTGCTAATGAGAATTTATTAGAGGAAATGCTAACTGTATTGGAAAGTTTTGATATGGCTTTTATGAATAAAGAACAGTGGAATTCTGTCCCAGAAAATTGGCGCGTTGGAGTAGAATATATTCATTCACAATTAATAAAAATTTTAGATGATAATGGTTTAAAGGAATTTACTCCCAAAGTTGGGGATAAATTTGATGTGAATTTTCATGTCGCGGAGGAAGTTATCCCTGTAGAGAACAAGACAGAGGATGGTTTGATCAAAGAAATCAAGAAAAAAGGCTATACTTTAAATAGCAAAATCATTATTGCTCCTAAGGTAGTAGTCGGGGAGTTTAAGGAATAAAACCCCTCCCAGTCCTCCCCCTGACAAGGGGGATTTAGGGGGTTGTTTTGATTTTTTTTAAAGTATGTTATAATACAACTATGTTAGCAATTCAGAGGCGAAATAAATATATTTCTAAAGTGATGATGATGCCAAATGGTGTTGAGGCACTTGTGGTTTTTGAGCTGATAGAAAGAAACGGAAAAGTCATTGCTAAGGCTGTCTACGCCGAAGCTGTAGACATAAATACTGTTCCTGAACAGGATGTTCTTTGTTTACCTTGTGTTAAAAGCCCTACCGAATTTTTACCAAAAAAAACAATTTTTTCTGATTTAGTTTCAAATTTTTCAAAGGATTATTCTTTTCTGACATGTCTAGTAACTCGCGCTCCTAATTTTAATTAATTCTTTTTATTAAAAGTTTTAACTAAAATTAATTATGTCTAAAATAATTGGAATTGACTTGGGGACCACTTTTTCCACTGCTGCGGTAATGGAAGGTGATAAACCTAAAATTATAGAAAACGTCGAGGGATCACGAACTACTCCTTCTATTGTCTCAACTAGTAAAACTGGTGAGCGATTAGTCGGTCAGCTAGCTCGAAGGCAAGCAGTTACAAATCCTAAAAATACTGTTTTTCAAGTGAAGCGTTTTATGGGTCATAATTATGATGATCCAGGTGTACAAAAAGACAAGGCTGGTGTTTCATTTGATATTGAAAAAGCTCCCACCGGAGGTGTTCTTATCAAAATGAATAATCAAGACTTTAAACCAGAGGAGATCTCTGCCATGATTTTGCAAAAACTTAAGAATGATGTAGAAGCAAAATTAGGGGAAAAGATAACTGATGCGGTTATTACTGTGCCAGCCTACTTTAACGACTCTCAGAGACAGGCTACTAAGGACGCTGGAACAATCGCCGGATTAAATGTCTTAAGAATTATTAATGAACCAACAGCTGCCGCTCTCGCTTATGGTTTTGACAAAAAGAAAAATGAACAGATCGCCGTCTACGACTTTGGAGGTGGAACTTTTGATATTTCCATCCTAGAAGTAGGAGCCGATATCGTGGAAGTAAAATCAACCGATGGGGACTCTCATTTAGGTGGTCGTGATATTGATCGTAAAATTATTGATTGGGTAGCCGCTGAATTCAAAAAAGAAAGTGGTATTGATGTTAGTAAGGACCCCTTAGCCTTACAAAGACTAGACGAAGCGGCTGAAAAGGCCAAGATAGAGCTTTCTACAGCTATGGAGACGGAAGTTAATATTCCTTTCATTACTTCTGATGCAGACGGGCCAAAACATTTATTAATCAAGCTTTCTCGAGCAACATTGGAAAACCTAACAAAAGAATTCATTGATCGTTCTATAGAAATTACCAAGAGAGCTATTGCAGCCTCTCCATTTAAAGTAGAAGATATAGACGAAGTGGTAATGGTAGGAGGACAAACCAGAATGCCTGCTATTGTAAAAGCTGTTAAAGAAATATTTGGTAAAGAACCCAATTTATCAGTAAATCCGGATGAGGTAGTGGCCCTAGGAGCAGCCGTGCAGGGAGGAATTCTTCGAGGAGATGTAAAAGATATTCTTCTTCTGGATGTGATCCCGCTTTCCTTGGGAATCGAAACTATGGGTGGTGTGGCAACAAAATTGGTAGAAAAAAATACTACTATTCCAACAACAAAGAGTCAGATATTCTCCACTGCGGCTGACAGTCAAACTTCAGTAGAAATTCATATTACTCAAGGAGAGCGGGCTTTGGCAACTGATAATAAAAGCCTTGGTCGTTTTATTCTAGATGGTATTCCACCTGCACCTCGCGGTATGCCTCAAATTGAAGTAAGTTTTGATGTAGATGCCAATGGTATTTTATCTGTGAAGGCAAAGGATAAAGCTACCGGAAAGGAGCAAAGTATTCGAATTGAGGCTCGCTCTGGTTTAACCGAGGAGGAAATAAAGAAGATGCAAGCTGATGCCACTGCTCATGAGGCAGATGATAAAAAGAAGAAAGAAGAAATTGATGTAAAAAATATTGCTGAGCAAATGGTCTACACAGCGGAGAAGGCAATAAAAGATAATGGGGATAAAGTTGATAAGGAAATTATTAAAGGTGTAGAGGATAAAATTACTGATCTTAAGAAAGCTAAAGAGGGAACTGACATTGAGGTAATCAAGAAAGCTTCCGAGGCTTTGTCTGGTGAGATGCAGAAAATTGGAGAAGCAATAGCAAAAAATGCACCTCAGAGTGCACCTGAGGGACAGCCACAAGCTGAGAATCCAACCGGAGAGCCAAATAGTGAAGAAAAAAAGGATGATAATATTAAGGATGCAGATTTTACTGAAGGAGAGAAGAAATAATGCCAAAAGATTACTACAAAATACTAGGGGTTGATAAGGGCTCATCTAAAGATGAAATAAAGACTGCCTTTAGAAAACTTGCTCATCAATACCACCCTGACAAGGGTGGTGGAAATGAGGATAAATTCAAAGAAGTAAGTGAAGCTTATAGTGTTCTTGGTGATGATAAAAAACGCCAGCAATATGATACCTTTGGTTCGGCCGGCCCTACTGGAGGTGGAGGTTCATATGGTAATTATGGAGGCTTCCAGGGTCAAGATTTTGGTGGCTTTGATTTTTCTCAATTCACACAAGGCGGCGGAAACAACTTTGAATTTGATTTAGGTGATATCTTTGGTGACTTTTTTGGCGGAGGTGGAGGCGGAGGGCGCCGACAAAAAACAAAGAAGGGGCGAGACATAACTGTTGATCTGGATATTTCTTTTTCTGAATCTATTTTTGGAGTAGAAAAAGAATTCTCCTTAACTAAACCAGTGATTTGTCCGGATTGTAATGGTTCAGGTGCCAAGGCTGGTGCGGGCTCGGTAACTTGTTCCGTCTGTAATGGAAAAGGAAAAATTCAGCAAGCACAGCGTTCTATATTGGGATCGTATATTGTGGAAAAGATATGTGACAAATGTCATGGGGCCGGAAATGTTCCAAAAGAAAAATGTAATACATGTCGCGGTGAAGGAACAGTAAGAAAAGCAGAAAATATAAAAGTTAGAATTCCTGCTGACATTAATAGTGGAGAAACTGTTCGATTAACAAAAGGTGGGGAAGCTATCAAGGATGGTATTCCTGGTGACTTGTATATTAATGTTTCCGTGCGAAAGGATGCCTTATTCAAAAAAGAGGGCAAAAACATCCTTACTGAGATCAATATAAGGCTTTCAGATGCTCTTTTAGGCATAAAATACCCTCTAAAGACGCTTGACGGAGATATTGAGCTGAAAGTACCAGAAGGGACAAATAATGGCGATTTACTGCGAATTAGAGATAAGGGGGTGCCTATAGACAGCCATCATCGCGGTGATATGCTTGTAAAAGTGAAAATCAAAATGCCGAATCGACTTTCACGAACTGCCAGAAAAGCAATTGAGGAACTTAAGAGTGAGGGTTTGTAAAAATTAAAGAAGACAAGAATATAGTGCTAGAGGAGGCTTGGGAGCGCGACGGCGCGAGCACGAGGAAT